>NZ_CFHWAF010000002.1:28651-75220 GCF_984452065.1 Hoeflea sp.
TTGCGACATGGCTCCGGCTCTTGCCGATAATGTCCCCGAGATCGTTTTGGGTGTAACCGTGATCGGCGATGAGTTGCTCATATCCAAGTGCTTCGTCCAGCGGATTGAGATCCGACCGCTGCACGTTCTCGACAATCGCGATCTCGAGCGCCATGCGGTCGTCCACATCGCGGATGAGGACCGGGATCTCGACAAGACCCGCCCTTTGAGCCGCACGCCAGCGCCGTTCTCCCGCGATGATTTCGTGGCGTCCCTGCCCCATGGGTCGCACGACGACCGGCTGGACAATGCCATGCTGGTTGATGGAGCGCGCCAGATCCTCCAGATCCGATTCGTCGAAATGCCTTCGCGGATTGTTCGGGTTGCGGCTGACGAACTCGATGGGAACGAACTGGTCGGCCGTCTCCGCGACCGGTGTTTCCTGGACCTCATAGGGCTGATCCATTTCGCCGATCAGCGCGGCAAGTCCCCGGCCCAACCTCTTCCTTGAATTGTCGTCGCTCATCTATACACCGTTAAGTGTTTGATATAAAAGCATTATCATGCCGCTTTCCGCTCGCGTTCCCGCTGAATCACCTCAGACGCCAGCTTCAGATAGGCCTGGCTGCCCGAACACCGCAGATCGTAAAGAATAGCCGGCTTACCATAGGATGGCGCCTCCGAAACACGGACATTACGCGGAATCAGCGTACGGTAGACCTTGTCGCCCAGATAGGAGCGGACATCGTCGACAACCTGCTGCGCCAGATTGTTGCGCGAATCGTACATCGTCATGACGATGCCCTGGATGTCCAGATTGGGATTGAGCGTCGAGCGGACCTGGCCGACCGTTTCGAGAAGCTGGCTGAGGCCCTCAAGGGCGAAGAACTCGCATTGCAGCGGAACGAGGACCGAGTGGGCCGCGGCCATGGCGTTGATGGTCAGAAGGTTCAGCGATGGCGGACAGTCGATCAGGATGTAGTCGTAATCGCCGGCCCGGTAGGCCGCGATCGCGTTCTTGAGGCGGAACACCCGGTCTTTCTGCCCGGATATCTCCATCTCGACACCAAGCAGGTCCATGGTCGAAGGCACGATGGAGAGATTTGGAACGTCGGTCTTCATGGCCGCGTCGGCAATTCCGGTTTCGCCGAGCATCAGATGGTAGGACGATTTGACCCTGTCCTGGCGGTCGATGCCGAGACCCGTGCTGGCATTGCCCTGCGGGTCGAGATCGATGATCAGAACGCGCTCGCCGATGGCGGCAAGCGCCGTTGCGAGATTGATCGCGGTCGTCGTTTTCCCGACGCCACCCTTCTGGTTGGCGACGGTGATAATTCTCTTGCCATTACCCAACATCTGTCAGCGCCTCGTCAGATTGCCTTCGCTCGGCAATTTCACCAACACCTTGATCATCCGTCACATGCGCGTCAGTTTGCCGATCTGCAGGATGACGGAATCCGCATCAACGATACTCTTGTGTTCTATCAGATCGAACGACCAGCTTCTACGGGCTTTATCGATCTCGCGCCGATAATCCCGGCCTTTGTGAAAATAGGCCTCCGCCCCCTGCTCCAGCCAGGGCGCGCAATAGGCGAGCAGCCTGTCAAGATCGGCAACCGCCCGGGCCGAGACCGCATCAAACCCGTCGAGCGTCTGTTGCGCCTGCTCGATACGGATCGCATGAACCGCGCCACACCCGCCGGTCTCGGCAAGCGCCCGCCGCAAGAAGGCGGCCTTTTTCTGATTGCTTTCGATCAGGTCGACATGTCCGCCGCCCGCATCAGCAAGCAGGATCGCTGTCACAATGCCGGGAAAACCGCCGCCGCTGCCCACGTCCAGCCAGGATCGCGGGCCGGGGTTCAAGGCATATATCTGCGCGCTGTCCAGAATGTGACGTTCCCAGATATGCGGCAAAGTCGAGGGTGCGGCGAGATTGATACGGCGCGACCATTTCTCGAACAGCGCGACAAAAACCTCTAGCCGACTCAGTGTTTCACGTGAAACAGGCAGCAGGGACTGCAGGCGATCCTCAATCTGTTTCTGCAAATTTGCCGGCATCGCAATTGAAGATCAGGACACTTTGGCAACATCGGCAGACAGGGACGTCTCCATCTTGCGCAGGCGTGCGAGAATGAGCGTGATGGCCGCCGGTGTCATGCCTTCGATTTGTGACGCATGCGCAATGGTCCTTGGTCTCGACGTGTTCAGCTTCTGACAAAGCTCGTTCGACAAGCCCGGCAGATCGTCATAACTGAACGTTTCGGGTATGAATCGTTCCTCTTCCTTGCGTTGTGCGGCGATGTCGCGCATCTGCCGTTCCAGGTAGACCGCATAGGCTGCCTCCGTCCGGACGGTCTCGGCGATCGTGCTGTCCGCATGCGCCAGTTCCGGCCATATGGCCGACAGGCGCGCGACATCGTTTTCCGTATAGGACAGCAGCGCATAGGCGGAACGCCGCTGACCGTCCTGATTGACCTTGAGCCCGTGCCTTCGCGCCTCGGCGGGCGTCAGCGACAGGGTCCGCAAGCGGTCACGAAACGCATCGACGTCGCTCTTCCAGGCCTCGAACCGTTCACGCCGGGCGGTGCCCACGAGACCGCACGCCATGCCCGCCGGTGTCAGCCGGAGATCGGCATTGTCCGCCCGCAGGGTCAGACGGTATTCCGCCCGCGATGTAAACATGCGATAGGGCTCGGAGACCCCGCGTGTCGTCAGGTCATCGACCATGACGCCGAGATAGGAATCCGTCCGGCTGAAGATCCAGGGATCCTTGCCGGCCACCGCGAGCGCCGCGTTCAGTCCGGCGACAAGACCCTGGCCGCCAGCCTCCTCATAGCCCGTGGTTCCGTTGATCTGGCCGGCAAGATAAAGGCCGGACACCTTTCTGGTTTCGAGTGTCGGATGCAGCTCCCGCGGATCGATATGATCGTATTCGATCGCATATCCCGGCTGCAGGATGGCGACGTGCTCCAATCCGGGAATGGTCCGGATGAAACGGTCCTGGACCTCTTCGGGCAAGGAGGTGGAGATACCGTTTGGATAGACATTGATATCGTCGAGACCTTCCGGCTCAAGAAAAACCTGATGCCGCTCCCGGTCGGCGAAGCGAACGATCTTGTCCTCGACGGACGGACAATAGCGTGGCCCGGTTCCCTCGATGCGTCCCGAATACATCGCCGACTCACCGATATTGTCCGCAATGATCCGATGCGTCTCCGGCGTTGTGTGCGTGACGCCGCAATCGATCTGCGGAACGGTGATACGGTCCGTCATGAAAGAGAACGGCACAGGATCGGTATCGGCGGACTGACGGCCGACGGAGTCCCAGTCGATGGTCCGGGTATCGAGCCGGGCAGGGGTTCCGGTTTTCAACCGGCCGAGCGCAAATCCAAGCCCGGCCAGCGTGGCTGAAAGTCCGGATGCCGGCTTCTCGCCCATGCGCCCGGCCGGTATCTGCTTCCTGCCGATATGAATGAGACCGCGCAGAAACGTCCCGGTCGTCAGCACCGCCGCGCCACAACGCACCACTCTGCCGTCGGAAAGAACGACGCCGGAAATCCGCCCGTCAGCGATGGTGAAATCGTCGACCTCGGCCTCGACAATCTCAAGATTGTCGGTCTCCTCGACCGCCCTGAGCATGGCCTCGCGGTAGAGCCTGCGGTCCGCCTGGGTCCGCGGGCCGCGCACCGCCGGCCCCTTGCTGCGGTTGAGCAGGCGGAACTGAATACCCGATTGATCCGCCACGCGCCCCATCAGGCCGTCGAGCGCATCGATCTCGCGGACCAGATGGCCTTTTCCAAGGCCGCCGATCGCCGGGTTGCAGGACATCACACCGATCGTATCGCGCCGGTGTGTCACAAGAGCTGTGGACGCGCCAAGACGGGCCGCGGCCGCGGCCGCCTCGCAGCCCGCGTGACCGCCGCCGATGACAACGACGTCATAGCCGGATGTGTCCTGTTGCACCATCGTCAACTCCTGTAAGGCCTGAATTCGGATTCCGCGAGGCGTTTGTCAAGGCCTCTGTTTCACGTGAAACACGCAGCCGGCAAAGGAAGAGGGCCGGGGAGCGGGTCATTTCCCGACGCAGAACTCGCCGAAAATCAGATCGAGAAGGTCCTCCACATCGATCCGGCCGGTCAAACGACCGAGAGCATCGCCCGACCGCCGCAGCGCCTCCGCCCGCAATTCTAACGGATCCGAATCGTTTCTGACAGCCTCTTCAAGGGCCTGACGGCAGGCCTGCAGAGACTCCCTGTGCCGCTGCCGGTTCGGCAGCGCACTGGACACACGGCCCGCGGCATCATGCACCCGCTCGCGCAACAGATCGATCAGCGGCGAAAGACCATCGTCCCGTTTGACCGAGATGACGCAGTCCATATCATCCCGCTCCGGACCGGAAACAAGGTCGTGCTTGGTGCCGACACGAAGGCTGCGCACGTCCCGGTCAGGCGCCGACACCGCCTGCGCCGCGCCGCTCAAATCCTCCAGCAGAAGAACGAGATCGGCCCGGCGGGCCGCATCGATCGCCCGGCGGATGCCCTCCCGTTCAACGGCGCCGGCATTGTCCCTTATCCCGGCTGTGTCCTGGAGAACCACCGGATATCCATCGATGTCGAGATGGACCTCCAGAAGATCGCGCGTCGTGCCCTGTTCGTCCGAGACGATCGCGATGTCGCGTTTTGCCAGCGCATTCATCAGGCTGGACTTGCCGGCATTCGGCGCGCCGAGAATAACGACACGATATCCGTCGCGTATGATCTCGCCCGCCTTCGCCGATTGCAGATGGTCGTCAATCTCGGCAAGCAGATCGCGAAGATCCGGCCAGATCGTATCGGCGACGGATCCGGGAATATCCTCCTCATCGGCAAAATCGAAATCGGCCTCAATCAGGGCCCGCGCCCGCACCAGCCTGTGGCGCCAGTCTTCATAAAGGCCGGACAGGGAACCGGATGACTGTTCCAGCGCCAGCCGGCGCTGCACTTCCGTTTCGGCGGCGATCAGGTCGGCCAGCCCTTCAACCTCCGTCAGATCCATCTTGCCGTTCTCAAAAGCGCGGCGCGTGAATTCTCCGGGCTCGGCACTTCTGAAGCCATCAAGCTCCGAAAGGCTTTGAAGAACCGCCTCCACGACAGCCCGGCCGCCATGGACCTGAAACTCCGCGCAGTCCTCGCCGGTAAAGGAGTGCGGGGCGGGAAAATAGAAAACCAGTCCGCGGTCGAGTTCCGTTTTTTGTGCACTATATACGGAGCGAAGGGTGGCGCGACGCGGCTTCGGCACGTCTCCGATCATTGTTTCGAGTCCGAATCGGACACTGGGGCCGGACAGGCGGATAACGGCAACGCCGGAAATGCCCGCGCCACTCGACAACGCAAAAATCGTATCCCTATAGTGATCGTTCCGTTCCACCTTCAACCCCAAAACCGGTGAACCATGACCTCTTCCGAACTGACCAATGTGCTCGGCCAATCAGCAAGCCCCTATCTTCGCCAGCATAAGGACAATCCGGTCCATTGGCAGATATGGGGTGACGCCGCCTTAAAGCAGGCCAAACGCTCCGGCAAGCCCATATTGTTGTCCATCGGCTACGCCGCCTGTCACTGGTGTCATGTCATGGCCCATGAGAGCTTTGAGGATCCGGAGACGGCCGATCTGATGAACGAGCTCTATATCAATATCAAGGTCGATCGCGAAGAGCGTACCGATATCGACCAGATCTATATGGCGGCGCTCCACGCCATGGGCGAGCAGGGCGGTTGGCCGCTAACCATATTCCTTAACCCGGACGGCGAACCCTTCTGGGGCGGAACCTACTTTCCCAAAACCGCCGCCCATGGACGTCCCGATTTCAAAACCGTCCTGAAAAGCCTTTCCAGGATCTATCACGAAGAGCCCGGCAAGATCGACAGCAACACGCACTCCATCCGCGATCACCTGCAGCAACAGCTGGCATCCGACGGCGATGCGCAGCCGCCGGGCGACGATACGCTGCAGCGCCAGGCTGCCGGCATCCTGTCGATCGTCGACCGCAAAAACGGCGGCATCGGCCGTGCCCCCAAATTTCCCAATGCCTCGATGCTGGAATCACTGTGGCGCGACTGGCGTCGCAATGGATCCCGGCATGCGCGGGATGCGGCCCTGGACTGGATCCGCGTTCTGTCCAATGGCGGCATTTACGATCATCTCGGCGGCGGACTGGCGCGCTATTGCGTCGGCGCGATCTGGCTCGTTCCGCACTTCGAGAAGATGCTCTATGACAATGCGCAGTTCATTCGCGCCCTGCTGTGGGCCCATGGCGAGACCGGCGAAGCGCTGTTCCGCCTGCGGATCGAGGAAACCGTCGACTGGCTTGTGCGGGAGATGCGGCTGCCGGACGGCGGTTTTGCCTCCAGCCTCGATGCCGACAGCGAAGGCGAGGAGGGCCGTTTCTATGTCTGGCGGAAGGCCGAGATCGATGCCGCGCTCGGCAGTGACGCGCCGCTCTTTTGCGAGCATTACGACGTCAGCGAAAACGGCAACTGGGAAGGCAAGAATATCCTCAACCGCCTGCGGGCCACCGCCACCGACAATGCCGTGGAAGAAAAGCTGAGCGCCTGCCGCGACATCCTGATGAAGGCCCGCTCGTCCCGCATCCGGCCCGGGCTCGACGACAAGGTTCTGGCCGACTGGAACGGTCTTCTTATCCGCGCCCTGGCGGAGGCCGGAGACCGGCTTGGCAGGCGAGACTGGATCGATCTTGCCGCAGGCGCCTTTGATTTCGTCTCCGAATCAATGTCGAAAGACGCTCGCCTTGCCCATGCCTGGTGCAATGGCGCCGTGACCTACCCGGCACTTGCATCGGACTATGGCGCCATGATCAATGCCGCCGTCGCCCTTTACGAGGCGACCCTGGATGACACCTATCTTGCAAAGGCCGAGGCGTGGCTGTCGCTGCTTGACGATCACTATAGCGACGGGGCAGGCGGCTACTACTTCACTGCCGACGACGCGGACGATGTTCTCCTGCGCGCCCGGCATGAACATGATGACGCCGCGCCGTCCGCATCGGCGCAGATACTCGAAGCCATGGCGCGGCTTTCGGTTCTCTCCTCGGATTTCGACCTGCCGCAGAAGGCGTCGGCTTTTTCCGCCGCGCTATGGGGCCGCATAAGGCAGATGCCGATGGCGGCAAGCGGAACGATCAACGCAATCGATACGGTCGCCGGCCCGAGGAAGCTGGTCCTGATGAATCCGGCCAAGGACATGCTCGACGTCGTTCGCCGCCATATGGACCCCGCCCGTATCGATCTGATCGCCAAGACCGAAGACCAGCTTGCCGGTCTGCTTCCCGGCGGCGGCGAATATGAACCAGGCAAACAAAAAGGGACCGTCGCCTTCCTTTGCAACGGTCCCGTCTGTCTGCCTCCGGTTACCGACGCAAAGGCCCTCGAAGAGCTTTTGCGCCCGATTCTCTAAGCGTTCATCGAATCGAAGAAATCGGAGTTGTTCTTCGTCTGCTTGAGTTTGTCGATCAGGAATTCGATCGCATCCGTGGTGCCCATCGGCGCGAGAATGCGGCGCAGCACGAAGATCTTCTGAAGGTCCTGTTTCGGAATGAGCAGGTCTTCCTTGCGTGTTCCCGATTTCAGGATATCCATGGACGGATAGATGCGCTTGTCGGCGACCTTCCGGTCGAGCACGATTTCCGAGTTGCCGGTTCCCTTGAACTCCTCGAAGATGACCTCGTCCATGCGGCTGCCCGTGTCGATCAGGGCCGTGGCGATGATCGTCAGCGATCCACCTTCCTCGATGTTGCGCGCGGCGCCGAAGAAGCGTTTTGGCCGCTGCAGGGCATTGGCGTCGACGCCGCCCGTCAGCACCTTGCCCGAGGACGGCACAACGGTGTTGTAGGCGCGGCCGAGCCGGGTGATGGAATCGAGCAGAATGACCACGTCACGGCCATGCTCCACCAGCCTCTTTGCCTTTTCGATGACCATTTCGGCCACCTGGACGTGCCGCGCGGCCGGCTCGTCGAAGGTCGAGGAAACAACCTCGCCATTCACCGAGCGCTGCATGTCCGTGACCTCTTCGGGCCGTTCATCGATCAAGAGAACGATGAGATAACATTCGGGATGATTGGCGGTAATGGAATGGGCAATGTTCTGCAGAAGGACGGTCTTACCGGTCCGCGGCGGCGCCACGATCAGTCCGCGCTGCCCCTTGCCGAGCGGCGCGACAAGATCGATGACCCGTGCCGACAGATCCTTCGATGTCGGATCGTCGAACTCCATATTGAAGCGCTCGTCTGGATAGAGCGGCGTCAGATTGTCGAAATGGGTCTTGTGCCTGATCTTTTCCGGATCTTCGAAATTGATCGTGTTGACCTTGAGCAGTGCAAAGTAGCGCTCGCCTTCCTTCGGTCCGCGGATGGGACCTTCGACCGTATCGCCCGTCTTCAGTGAGAACCGCCGGATCTGCGACGGCGAGATATAGATATCGTCCGGGCCGGGCAGGTAGTTCGCGTTGGCCGAGCGCAGAAAGCCGAACCCGTCCTGCAAAATTTCGACGACGCCTTCGCCGATGATCTCGATATCCTGAGCCGCAAGCTTCTTCAGCATCGCAAACATCAGCTCCTGCTTGCGCATGGTGCTGGCGTTTTCCACCTCGAGCGTTTCGGCGAATTCGAGCAGTTCCGTCGGCGTTTTGTTCTTAAGCTCTTGAAGCTTCATTTCCTGCATGAGGTTTCCAGATTCTGAATGGGGCGCTGTAGTCATGGGTATCGGTCAGGCTTGGGGAAATTCTATGACGGTCGAGGATCGTCGCCATATGCAAGGTAGGAATGGGGACGGGCGATTCACGTGAAACGCTCTCAAATGCATATAGTCATCCGCCTGTCGCATATTTTGCGGCAAACGGCAAGCTCAAAACGGTTTGACGATCACCATGATGACGATGAAGACCATCAGCACCGTCGGGATTTCATTCACCTTGCGCCAATGGGCCGCATCGCGGTCGCGGTGATCCGAAGCAAACCGGCGCAGCGACTTGCCGAAATAGCCGTGAACGGCGGACATCGCGAAAACCGCGGCGATCTTCAGCCACAGCCAGAAACCGGCAAAACCGAAGCCGTCATAAGCCAGCCATAGTCCGAGAACCCACGATATCACCATTGCCGGCGTCATGATGACACGGTAGAGCCGCGCCTCCATGACCTTGAACGTCTCGGACTGCTGTGAGCCCACCGCGCTGTCGCTGTGATAGACAAACAGCCGCGGCAGGTAGAACATGCCCGCCATCCACGAGATGATCGCCATGACATGCACGGCCCGCATCCAGTCATAGAGCGCCGGCGGATTCCAGATCATCAGCCCCGCGACCGCCACGCAAAGAACGCCAAGCGCGATCCGCGCCCGCACGGACGCCTTTTTGCCGGCAATCTCGTCTATGTTGGCATTTGGCGAGGTCATGGTCTCCTGCTCGGCCTTACACGGCGCGTACCCGCTTGACGAGCCTCTCGACATGCTTCGGGTCGGCCTGGGGCGTGATGCCGTGACCGAGATTGAATATCAAGGGACCGCTGCCGAGCGCTTCGAGAATGGCGTCCACGCCCTCATCGAGCGCATCTCCGCCCGAAACGACCCGCATCGGGTCCAGATTGCCCTGCACGGGCCCGTCCTTCTGCAGGCCGCGCGCAAAGGACAGCGGAACCGCCCAGTCAAGCCCGATGGCATCCGCGCCGGTTTTTTGCCTGTAACTCTCCAGAAGAATGCCGGCGCCCTTGGCAAAGGCGATGATGCGCGCCTGCGGGTGGCGCTCGCGTACAGCCTTGATAATCTTTTGCACCGGCCTGATACAGAACTTTTCAAATTCCGTCTCACCCAGAACCCCCGCCCACGAATCGAAGATCTGCACCGCATCGGCACCAGCTTCGATCTGAGCACAGAGATAGTCGGCCGACAGATCGGCCAGAAGATCGAGCAACGCCTCAAAAGCCTGCGGCTCGCGATAGGCAAACAGTCTCGCTGGCGCCTGATCCGGCGTGCCGTGGCCTGCGATCATATAGGTCGCGACCGTCCACGGCGCGCCGCAGAACCCGAGCAAAGTGGTCTCATCCGGCAGTTCCTTTCGAAGCCGCGTGACGGTTTCCATGACCGGGGCAAGGTGATCCAGCAACCGCGACCCATCCAGACGAGCAATACCGGCCACATCAATCGGCGTCATCAACGGTCCTCGCCCCTGCTCAAAGCGCACATCGCGATCAAGCGCATCCGGTATGACAAGGATATCGGAAAACAGGATGGCCGCGTCAAAGCCATACCGCCGGATCGGCTGAAGCGTGACTTCCGTTGCCAGTTGCGGCGAATAACACAGATCCAGAAAGCCTCCGGCCCGCTTTCGTGTCTCCCGGTATTCGGGAAGATACCGGCCGGCCTGACGCATCAGCCAGACAGGCGGGGGAAAGACGGTTTCGCCGTTCAACACCTTCATGACCTTGCGGTCCTGCACCATGCAAATCCCTCACCCATTAAAAAAGAAAGGATATTTAAGAGTCTTCTATTTCTTAGAGTCGGTGGGTTTCAAGGATTAAAGACAATCCCGAACTCCTCCACAGTCTGGAAAACCGGCCTGCATTTCCCGATCCATCCCGGCTTGCAAGTATAATATTGTGTAATGAGAAAATTTTTATAATAAATGCAGATAGTTAACAGATATCACTGATTTGACGAAGCTGTGGAATACCTGTGAATCCGATTGCGCGACATGTTGATGCACATCTGTCCACAGGCCTGTGTGTTCTTAGTCCCGGCAAGACGTCCATGTGGACAAACCGGCCCGCTTTCCCGTACCTCTGACAATGACGTTCGAACCATCCAGGTTCATGCACATTTATCAACAGAAGCGAATGAATTTCGTGGATCGGCCGAAAAACTACTTCCATCTGCATCTCATCTCCGATTCGACCGGAGAAACGCTGATCACCGTCGGCCGCGCCGCGGCGGCGCAGTTCACCGGAACGCGGGCGCTTGAACATGTCTATCCGCTGATTCGCAGCACCAGGCAGCTCGAACCCGTGCTCGACACGATCGACGGTGCGCCCGGCATCGTCCTTTATACGGTCGTCGATACCGCGCTGTCCCAGATGATCAGCGACCGGTGCCGGGAAATGGATATCCCCTGCGTGTCCGTGCTCGATCCGGTGATCGCGCTCTTTCAGTCCTATCTCGGGCCCCGCTCCGAACATCGCGTCGGCGCGCAGCACTCGCTGAACGCGGAGTATTTTCGCCGCATGGAAGCCCTCAACTTCACCATGGAACATGATGACGGGCAGCTTCCCGCCAATATCGAGGACGCCGACATCGTGCTTGTCGGCATCAGCCGCACGTCGAAAACACCGACCAGCATCTATCTCGCCAACCGGGGCTACAAGACCGCCAATATTCCGATTGTCCATAATGTGCCGTTGCCCGAGGTTCTGGCGACGGCCGAGCACCCGCTCATTGTCGGGCTGGTGGCGACCGCCGACCGCATCTCGCAGGTGCGCCGCCATCGCCTGCTGGGAACGACACAGGGCTATTCCGGCGAAGACTATGTCGATCGCGTCGCGATCGCCGAGGAACTCAAATATGCCCGCAACCTGTGTGCCCGGCACAACTGGCCGACCATCGACGTCAGCCGCCGCTCGATTGAGGAAACGGCGGCGGCCATTCTTGCACTCGGCGTCAAGTCACGTTAGGCCGGTTTCACATTCGACAAGCGTTTGAGGGATGTTTGCATGCCATCAGATCTGGTTCTGGCCTCCGCCAGCCCTTTCCGTCAGGCGCTTTTGAAAAATGCCGGCCTTTCCTTCAGGGCGCATCCGGCCGATATCGACGAACGGGCCGTCGAGGCGCCGCTGCGCGATGGCGGCGTCGGACCTGAGGACACCGCCCTGGTGCTTGCCGGGGCAAAAGCGCTGGATGTCAGCGGCAAGATGCCCGGCGCACTGGTGATCGGATCCGATCAGACCTTGTCCCTCGGCGATGAGGTCTTCCATAAACCGGCCGATATGGACGCCGCGCGAAGCCATCTGCTCAGGCTCTCCGGTCACACCCATCAGCTCAACAGCGCCGTCGTTCTGGCGCAGGCGGGCGAGACCGTCTGGCGGCACGTGTCGTCGGCGCGCCTGACCATGCGCCCGCTCGATCCCGGTTTCATCGGCCGTTACCTCTCCCGCGTCGGCGACAGGGCGCTTCAAAGCGTCGGCGCCTATCAGCTTGAGGCCGAGGGCATCCAGCTCTTCGAGCGGATCGAGGGAGACTATTTCACCATCATCGGTTTGCCGATGCTGCCGCTGCTGGCGACGTTGCGGGACCGTGGAGAAATCGATGGCTGAACCAAAACGCGCCTTTGTTGCCGGCCATCCGGTCAAACATTCCCGCTCGCCGGTCATCCATCGTTACTGGCTGAAAGAGGCAGGCATCGACGGCCGCTACGATCTTCAGGATGTAACGCCGGAAGCATTCCCCGGCTTCATGCGCCGGCTTGCCGACGGCAGCAGCGGCTTTGTCGGCGGCAATGTCACCATACCGCACAAGGAAGCCGCCTTTCGCCTTGCCGGTTCCGCCGATGCGATCGCCACCGAACTCGGGGCGGCCAATACGCTGTGGCTTGAGGATGGCCAACTGATGGCAACCAACACCGACGGCTACGGATTTTCCAGCAATCTCGATGAGAAGGCGCCGGGCTGGGATGCGGCTGATACGGCTGTCGTCCTCGGAGCCGGGGGCGCGAGCCGTGCCGTCCTGCGGACGCTGCGGGACCGCGGCATCCGGAAGATCCATCTGGTCAACCGTACCGTTTCGCGCGCCGAGGGCCTCGCCGACCGGTTCGGCGGCCCCATCGAGGTCCATGCGCTCGATGCCATCGGTGAGGTGATCGCCGGTTGCGGCCTGTTCATAAACACCAGCGCGCTCGGCATGGAGGGCCGCCCGGTTCCCGATATCGACTTCCCGGCTATGGCTGAAAACGGCATCGTCACCGACATCGTCTATACGCCGCTGATAACACCGATCCTGAAAATGGCGGACAAGGCGGGCCGCCACATCGTCGACGGGCTCGGCATGCTGTTGCATCAGGCCGTGCCCGGTTTCGAAAAGTGGTTTGGCGTCCGTCCTGAAGTGAGCGATGATCTGCGCGGCAGGGTCGTCCGGGATCTGGAGGTGCGATGATGATCGTTCTGGGCCTGACGGGATCGATCGGAATGGGAAAATCGACCGCCGCCGACATGTTTGCCGATCGCGGCGTTCCGGTCATCAGCGCCGACGAGATTGTCCATGATCTCTATTCCGGTGAGGCAGCGCCCCTTATTGAGGCGGAATTTCCCGGTACCGTGGATCACGGTGTCGTCGATCGTGAAAAACTCTCTGCCGCGGTTCTGAACGACGAAACCGCGTTCAGGAAACTGGAATCGATCGTCCACCCGCTGGTGGAGAAGAACCGGGCGCAATTCGTCGAACGGCAGAGACAGGCGCGCGCGCCGCTGGTCGTCCTCGACATACCGCTCCTGTTCGAGGGCAATGGCGAGCAGGCGGTCGACCGGGTCGTGGTCGTGTCCTGCGCCGCGGATATGCAAAGGGAGCGCGTCCTGCGCCGCCCCGGCATGACGGAAGACAAATTTGAGGCCATACTGGCGCGTCAGGTGCCGGATGAACAAAAGCGCGCACGCGCGGATTTTGTCATCGACACATCCGGCACCTTTGACGAGACGCGCCGGCAGATCGACGCGCTTGTCGACAGGCTTCTTGAGAAGGATGGCGGCAATGCGTGAGATTATCTTCGATACCGAAACCACGGGCCTCGACAACCAGACCGATCGGGTCATCGAAATCGGCGGCGTGGAACTGTCGAACAAGTTCCCGACCGGGCGCACCTTCCATGTCTATATCAATGCGCAGGGCCAGAAGGTTCATCCCGAGGCTCTTGCCGTGCACGGCATCACCGATGAATTTCTTCAGGACAAGCCGGTCTTCGGCGATATCGTCGGCGACATGAGCGCACTGTTCGACGGCGCCAGGCTTGTCGCGCACAATGCCGGCTTTGATATCGGTTTCATCAATGCCGAGCTGGCGCGGCTGGGCCTTCCGGCGGTCGATCCCTCACGTGTGGTCGATACGCTCGCCCTTGCCCGCCGCCGGCACCCGATGGGGCCGAATTCACTCGACGCGCTTTGCAAGCGCTACGGCATCGACAATTCACGCAGGACCAAACACGGCGCGCTTCTCGATGCGGAGCTGCTTGCCGAGGTCTATATCGAGATGAATGGCGGCCGCCAGGCGGCCCTCGGCCTGGGCATGGCCGATCGCGATGCGGACAGCCGCGAGGAAACCGCCGGCGAGGAGGTCAAAAGCGCCGGCGTGCGGCCCGTGCCGCTGGCGGCGCGGTTGAGCGAGGAGGAGATCGACGCGCACCGCAAGATGAAGGAAGGCCTCGGAGACAAGGCCATCTGGAACGATTACGCCGGTTAGAGCAAATCTGGTTTAAGCTGGATCAGACGTCCGCGCTTGCCGTTGGACGTCTGATTTGTTTCGGGCCTGCCTGTCTAATTGGTGACCGCCGGTGCCTCGACCTTGGCTTTTGCCTGTTCTTCGGCCATGCGCTGTGCGAACATCTGCGCGAAATCGATCGGATCGATCATCAGCGGCGGGAAGCCGCCATTGCGTGTCGCGTCGGCGATGATCTGACGGGCAAACGGGAAAAGCAGCCGCGGGCATTCGATGAACAGAAGCGGCAGCATATGCTCCTGCGGGAAATCCTGGATGCGAAACACGCCGCCATAGACGAGTTCGACATTGAACACGACCTTCTCGCCGTCCTTGGCCTGCGCGTTGAGTGTCAGCACGACATCGTAATCCGTCTCGGAGAGCGGATTGGCGTTGACATTGACATTGATGTTGATGGCCGGGCCCTTGTCGCGCTGGGTCAGTGACTGCGGCGCATTCGGATTCTCGAAGGAAAGATCCTTGATGTACTGGGCCAGAACATTCAGCGTCGGCGCCTTGCCGTTGCCTGCTTCGGCGCCCTGCGGTGCTGCGCCTGCTGGTGTTTTCGGATCGGGCTGCTTGGCCATGAAACTGTCCTTGATTACTGCAATACCGGCCGGCGGCCGCGTTTCGGCAACTGGCTAGCATTTCACTTGAGTGCATACAACAAAAAAGCGGCCCGTCAGCGGCGATCCCTTGCGGGCGCGTTTTTTGCCGCACATTACCTGCCCTTGCCGTCGGACCGGTCCTTGTTCCACGGGGAATTCGGGTCCGGATCGCGCTTGAAATCCGTTTCGTCCAGATCGATGGTGCCGGGTCCGGGCGCATCGCGGCCCTGGTCGAAATCGCGCGCCCTGAAACCGCCGGCGCGAATGACCGTGAAACGGTTCTTGATCATCGACCAGCCGGCATCGCGGATTGCCGGAACAAAAAGCAGAAAACCGATCGCATCGGTGATGAAACCCGGTGTCAGCAGCAGAACGCCGGCAATCATGATCATCACGCCATGAACGAGTTCGCGGCCCGGGACCCGGCCGGCTTCCATCTCCTGCTGGATGCGTCTGATCAACCCGAATCCCTGGATACGCAACAGGATGGAGCCGAGGACGGCGGTGAAGAACACCATCGCCAGCGTCCAGAAAACGCCGTTTTCCCGTCCGATGACGATGAAGGCGCCGATTTCGGCGAGCGGGACAACCAGAAGAAGAAGTGGGACGATCGAAAAAGGCATGAACGGCATTTCCTGTGTGGCCTGCGGCGCGTGGCGCAACGGGTGCCGCGGCGAAACAATCCGTCACCCGTTAAGCATTAATGCCTGTTATATAGAGATGTATCGGGCCCGTTTGGGCAAAAACCGGCGCATATATGCGAAAATGCCCCGAATTTCCCATCATTGCGCGGTTGTATTGACCGGGAAAGAGGATTTGAATGATCAGCGTCGACGGACTATATGAAAGAGACGGGGGCAAGGCTCCCGGCATCAGTCTCCATACCGGTATCAGGCATTATGGGCTCCTTTGATTTTGTAACAGTCTTTTTCTTCGTGGCGGCAGTCATCATTTTTCTGCAGCTGCGTAACGTGCTCGGCCGCCGCACCGGCAATGAGAGGCAGCCTTTCGATCCCTACAGCGCCCGTGACGGCGATAATCTCGCCGGCGACGGTGACGACGACAGCAAGGTCATCACGCTGCCGCGCCGTGACGGCGACCGGCAGGCCGATGACCGCTTCGCGGCGGCGGACGACTACTGCGATGCCGGAACGGATCTGAACAAGGCCATTCGCTCGATCATCAACGCTGATGCCGATTTCGATCCGCGCGAATTTGTTGCCGGCGCGAAGACCGCCTATGAGATGATCGTCAACGCCTATGCCGAAGGTGACAAGAAGACGCTCAAGCAATTGCTGTCAAAAGAGGTCTATGAAGGCTTCGTTGCCGCGATAAAGGACCGCGATGCCCGTTCCGAGACGATCAAGTCGTCTTTCGTCGGTATCGGCAAGGCCGATATCGTCCAGGCCGAGATGAAGGGTTCCGAAGCCAACGTCACCATGCGGATCTCCAGCCAGTTGATCACCGCCACCTATGACAAGGACGGCAATGTCGTCGACGGCGATCCCGACAGCGTCGGTGAGGTCAACGATGTATGGACCTTTGCGCGCGACACCCGTTCGCGTGACCCCAACTGGAAACTGATCGCGACCGAATCGGAAGACTGATCGGATCCTCGCATGCAAGCAGACCTGATTCCGGTGTCCTTCGATGATCTGCCGGACTGGTCGCTTGACGATCCGCGCGACGTTCTGGCCGGGTTTCTCGACTGCGCCGGTCATGCGGAAAAGATCAAGCCGTACAGAACGGGATCGCTTGGTCTGCAATGGTCCGACTTTGCGCCCGTGTCTCAGCTCCTCCGCGAGCGCTCCGCCGCCAATGCGGCGGATGCACGCGACATCTTCGAACGGCATTTTACCCCTTTCAAGGTCCACCCGTACGACGGCTCTAAGGGTTTCGTCACCGCCTATTACGAACCCGAGGTCGAGGTGGCGCGAGAGCGGACCGGACCCTATCGTTTTCCTTTTCACAACCGGCCGGACGATCTTGTCGCGGTCAATGGGGAAAATCGCCCCCGGGATCTTCCGGCCGACTTTGCTTTCGCCAGGAAGGCGAACGGCGAATTGTGCGAATATCCCGACCGTGCCGCCATCGAGAGCGGCTTTCTTGACGGGCGCGGCCTTGAGATCGCCTGGGCGAAGGACCGGATCGACGTGTTCTTCGCTCATATCCAGGGCGCGGCGCGCTTGCGTTACAGCGACGGCACGGTCGAGCGCATCACCTATGCCGCCAAGACCGGCCATCCGTTTACCGCCATCGGCAAGGTGCTGATCGCGATGGGCGAACAGGACCCCGCGACCGTCTCCATGCAGAGCCTCCGGCGATGGCTCGCCGAAAACCCGCAACGCGTCGATGAGATTTTATGGAAGAACCGCTCCTATATCTTCTTCCGGACCGCGCCGGTTGCCGATCCGCGCCGCGGACCGGTCGCGGCGGCCAAGGTTCCCCTGATCGCCGGCCGGTCCCTCGCCGTCGACAGGCACATCCACACGTTCGGCACGCCGGTCTTCGTTCAGGCCGATGATCTCACCCACCTGAGCGGTGGTCCGTTCCGCCGCCTGATGATCGCGCAGGACACCGGATCGGCAATCGTCGGGCCCGCCAGGGGCGATATTTTCACCGGCTCCGGCGCGAGCGCCGGCGAACTGGCCGGAACGGTCAGGAACGCCGCGGTTTTCTTCGTGCTGGTGCCAAACGGGGCGGCAGCGAGGTATGGTCCGTGAGCGGCGGCGGCAAGAAGAAGCTGACCGCGGAGGATCGGATCCTGTGGGGTCAGGTGGCCCGCACCGTCGATCCGCTGCCCGGCCGCATGGATGCGCTTTTGTCCTCCGAAACCGATAAGACACCGCCGGAAAGAGCCGGCGGGCCCGGGAAGACACCTTCGATCAAGACGCCCGGAAAAAAGGCCGATCAGGTACGAAAACCGTCCAAATCCGGCGCTTCGGGCACCCTCCATCCGATCGACAAACCGGTGTATGACAAGATCGCGAAAGGCCGCCTGCCGCTCGAGGCGCGCATTGATCTTCACGGGCTCAGGCAGGATGAGGCCCATGACATGCTTTTCGGGTTTCTTCACAACGCCCATGCCCGTGGTTTGCGCCATGTCCTGGTGATAACCGGCAAGGGATCGTCACCCGGCGGCGGTGTTTTGAGACGCGCGGTTCCGCGCTGGCTGACATCGGCACCGTTCCGCGGGCTGGCGTCGGGAGTGGAGCCCGCCGCCCGCGGCCATGGCGGCGACGGCGCCCTCTATGTGAGGCTGAAGAGGAAGGCACGGGAGACATGACGCCCTTCGGTATGAAAATTCGCGCTTTACGCTCGGAACGCGGCATCACGCAGAAACAGATGGCCCGGGCCATCGGCGTATCGCCCGCCTACCTGTCGGCGCTCGAACACGGTCACCGGGGACAGCCGAGCTGGGAGCTTCTGCAGCGCATCATCGGCTTCTTCAACATTATCTGGGACGATGCGGAGGACCTGCAGCGCCTGGCCGCCGTTTCGCATCCGCGCGTCACCATCGACACGGCCGGCCTGTCCGCCGAGGCGACGGCGCTCGCCAACAATCTGGCGAAATCGATTGCGCGGCTGAAGAAAGACGATATCGAGCGGCTTCAGTCGGTGCTTGACGAAACGGCTTGAGCCCTTGCGCGCGCCGGCGTCGTATCAGAAAAGCTGCCGCAGCTCGTCCAGCTTGTCGTTGACCAGCCAGCCGTAATAGTTCTCTTGCGGATAGAGCGCCCGCTGGCCCTGCGCCCGGCGCTGTTTGTTCTTGCGCGCCAGCGTGCGCGCCCGCTGATCCGGGTTCCCGACATTGTAAAGCGTCGCGGTGATTCCGGGGTTTTCCGAGATGTCGAAGCCGGCAATATCGCCGTAGACGTCTATGGCATGGCGCAGCGTCGCGGCGACATAGGCAAGCGTGATGTCCGGATTCATGATTGCCTCGTAGACGTCCTCGCCATTTTCATGGGTGAGTTTCGCGTAGCCCGAAACCCGGTTCACCATATCGGTCAGCTTCAGCGCCGTCAGCGGATTGAGCTGGCCGAGGCCGAATGTCTGGCCGGCATAAAAGGGCTGAAAGAAGACCGCGCTGAAACGGTCGTCCGGATAAAGTTTTCCGTCCACGTCCCGGTTACGGAAATCCTTTTCCCAGACGGTTTCGCGGCAGGACCACACGGCAAAGGAGCCGGAAAGACTTTCACAGTCCGAAAACTCCTCGCGCTGAATGAACGTCCCGATATTCTCGCCGTCATACCTGAAATCGATGCCGCCCGTGGCGTAGGACATCGCCTTGACGTAATAGGACTGCAGACGGTCATACGCGTCGACATTGTAGGTGTGTTCGCCGACAAGCGCGCCGACGATATGCAGCGGATCGATATCGTATATGTCCGCGACCGCCGTGATCTTTTCCCGCAATTTGGTATCGTGCTTCAGAAGATCGTGGATTTTCCGGTATTTGCGGTCGAAGGTCGATTTGGTCTGCTTCGTTCGTTTGACCGACGCGCCGGGGATATTCGGCTGGACTTCGTTGCGGTTTCCCTCCGGCACCATGACGAGCTTCGCACTGGCCACCGGCGCGAACAGGACCAGACTGCTGACAATGACGGCGGCTGCTTGAAGCAGATGGCGTCGCACCATCCACGGGCTCCCCGGGGCAATTCTTAACCTTGCCGGGACTCTAAGAAAAATACTTGGAAAGTCGAGTATTTCTTCCGCAGCCGGCAAGGGCCGGCAGCGGCATATTATCTTCTTTTCAGAACCGATGCGTAAAAGTCACAGAATGTAGCGCGACAGATCCGCGTCCTTGGCAAGATCGCCGACATGCTTGCGCACATAGTCCGCGTCGATGACAAATTCACTGCCGGACTTATCGGGCGCTTCATAGGAGATGTCGTCGAGGACCCGCTCCATCACCGTCTGAAGACGGCGTGCGCCGATATTCTCGACGGACCCGTTCAGTTCGACGGCGACATCGGCAAGCGCGTCGATCGCATCCTCCGTATAGGTCAGCGTCACCTCCTCGGTCGCCATCAGCGCCACATATTGCTTGATGAGGCTGGCTTCGGTTTCGGTGAGGATGCGGCGGAAGTCTTCTTTCGTCAGGGCGCGCAGCTCCACGCGGATCGGCAGCCGGCCCTGGAGTTCGGGCAGAAGATCCGACGGTTTGGAAACGTGGAACGCGCCGGAGGCGATGAAAAGGATATGATCGGTTTTCACCGGGCCGTATTTTGTCGCAACCGTCGTGCCTTCGACCAACGGCAGCAGGTCGCGCTGCACGCCTTCGCGCGAGACGCCCGCGCCCATGCCGCCGTCGCGGGCGGCGATCTTGTCGATCTCGTCGAGAAAGACGATGCCGTCGTTCTGCGCGATGCGCATCGCTTCCTGGGTGATCTGGTCCTGATCGAGCAGCTTTTCCGACTCGTCATTGATCAGCTGTTCGTAGGATTCCTTCACCGTGGTGCGGATCTTTTTCTGCGGCTGGCCCATGGCCTCGCCGAGCATCTCGGAAATGTTGAGGACGCCGATATTGGCGCCCGGCATGCCCGGTATCTCGAAATTCGGCATGCCCGAGCCGGTATCGGCCACCTCGATCTCGATTTCCTTGTCGTCGAGCTGGCCGTCGCGCAGCTTGGTGCGGAAGGATTCGCGCGTCGCCGGCGAGGCGGTCGATCCCACCAGCGCATCGAGGACGCGTTCCTCGGCGTTGATATGGGCCTTTGCCTTGACCTCTTCGCGCTTGCGGTCCTTCACCAGCGCGATACCGACTTCCACGAGATCGCGCACGATCTGTTCCACATCGCGCCCGACATAGCCGACTTCGGTGAATTTCGTCGCCTCGACCTTGATGAACGGCGCACCGGCGAGCTTGGCGAGCCGGCGCGAGATCTCGGTCTTGCCGACACCGGTGGGCCCGATCATCAGAATATTCTTCGGCATCACCTCGTCGCGCAGGCTGTCATCAAGCTGCTGGCGCCGCCATCGGTTGCGCAGGGCGATGGCGACGGCGCGCTTGGCATCCTTCTGGCCGATAATGTAGCGGTCGAGTTCGGAAACGATCTCGCGCGGTGAATAGTTTGTCATGAAATTCAAACCTGTTCTTGACACACGGCTTGGCGCGCGCCGTGCAGTGCTTGGCTACGAAATAGGGTTTAATCGGCCATATGCCAACCGTCATCAGGGCAAAGCGCGGCGACGGCCGGGCCCCGATCGACCGGCATATGGCTCACGATGAGCTGCTTTCCATTGTTTCGACAATGATATTGCCGTTGGTGTAAACGCAGATGTCGGCGGCGATTTCCATCGCTCTTCTTGCAATCTCTTCGGCGCTTTTGTCGGTATCCATCAATGCCCGCGCGGCCGCATAGGCGTAATTGCCGCCGGAGCCGATCGCCATCGTGCCGTGTTCGGGTTCGAGCACGTCCCCGGTTCCGGTCAGGGCAAGCGTCGTTGCCGGATCGGCAACCAGCATCATCGCCTCTAGGCGCCGCAGATACCGGTCGGTGCGCCAGTCCTTGGCAAGCTCGACACAGGCGCGCATCAACTGACCCGGATACTGTTCGAGCTTTGCTTCCAGCCGCTCCAGAAGGGTAAAGGCATCGGCCGTCGCACCGGCAAATCCGGCGATCACATCGCTTCCGCCCGTCTTGGCCGATCCGATGCGGCGCACCTTGCGCGCATTGCCTTTCATGACCGTCTGCCCGAGGCTGACCTGGCCGTCGCCCGCCATCACGACCTTGTTGCCCTTGCGGACCGTGATTATGGTTGTGGCATGCATCGTGCCGTATGGATCGTGTTCGCTCATCGGCTCTTTCCTTCGACAAATGGATCGCAGCTTTCGGTGCATCCGGCTTTCCTATGTAAGATGTCGGCGCGACATTGCAAACTTCATTCCGCATTAGGGCTTTAGACCGTCGCCCGCTTTGCCGGCCCATGCTTTTCTGGATATTTTGTCGCCGCCCTGTTATGCAGCCCGCATCAGATCCCATGGAGTTTGCCGAATGGTCCAGAACCGGCAGGATCGCGTCGCCGACGTGGCCCGAAAGACAAATGAGACGGATATATCGGTCAAGGTCAATATTGACGGCGACGGAACGTCGAAAATTGCCACCGGCATAGGCTTCTTCGACCATATGCTGGAACAGCTTTCACGTCATTCGCTGATCGACATGGACGTGACGGCAAGGGGCGACCTCCACATCGACGATCACCACACCGTCGAGGATACGGGCATTGCCATCGGCCTCGCGCTTGCCAAGGCTCTGGGCGACCGACGCGGCATCGTGCGCTACGCATCGCTCGATCTCGCCATGGACGAGACGCTGACAATGGCGGCCATAGACGTGTCCGGACGGCCGTTCCTGGTCTGGGACGCGGAATTCTCCTCGTCCAGGATCGGAACCTTCGATACCGAACTGTGCCGTGAGTTCTTTCAGGCGCTTGCCCAGAACGCCGGTATCACGCTGCATGTCATCAACCGTTATGGTGCCAACAATCACCATATCGCCGAGACCTGTTTCAAGGCGGTTGCGCGCGTGTTGCGCGCGGCGACTGAAATCGATCCGCGCCAGGCGGATCGCATACCGTCCACCAAGGGAACGCTGGCATAGCGTATAGTTGAAAATGGCGAGTTATGTTGTTCTGACGCCACCGGACGGCAGCGACAAGGCTGAACGCGCCGTGCTGATACGCGACGGCTTTTCGTTCTGGGCGCTTGTCTTCCAGCTCCTCTGGCTGCTCTGGAACCGTCTTTGGTTTGCCGCGGCGATCGTGTTTTTCGTCTCTGCCGCACTTTCGCTGGCGGCGGCGCAATGGACCTCCTGGTCCGTTGTGTTCTCGGCGGCCGCCTTTTTTGTCGCCCTCTTCATTGCCCTTGAGGGAAATGGCTGGCGGATCTCCAAACGCGAGGGTCAAGGCTGGGAGATGCAAGGCGTCATCGAGGCGCCGAACCACGCGACGGCGGAGGAGATCTTCTTCTCAAATGGACGGTCCGCCGCGGACGGCGAGCGACCCCGCACGGAACCGAAACCGGTGTTCGGCAAGCAGCGGCCGGAGCGCGCACCAGCCGTGTCCGGACCGGCCCTCGGGCTGCTCGACTACGACAACAAGGGCTGAGGGATATGAGGGTCGCCATGATCGACTATGGCTCCGGCAATCTGCGCTCGGCCACAAAAGCCTTCGAGCGGGCCGCCTATGAGAACCGGATAGATGCCGATATCGTGCTCACCAGCGATCCCGATACGGTTGCCGGGGCTGACCGCATCGTGCTTCCGGGCGTCGGCGCCTTTGCCGACTGCCGCGGCGGTCTGGCCGCGGTTGACGGGATGGAGGAGGCGCTTTTTTCCGCTGCCGGGGAAAAAGCCCGGCCGTTCCTCGGCATTTGCGTGGGCATGCAGCTCATGGCCACCCGCGGACTGGAGAAGACGGTCACCGCGGGATTCGACTGGGTCGCCGGCGATGTGCGTCTCATGGAGCCGGACGACGCCACGCTGAAAATACCGCAGATCGGCTGGAACACCCTGACCTTGCGGCATGCGCATCCCCTGTTCGACGGCATACCCACCGGTACGGACGGGCTGCACGCCTATTTTGTGCACTCCTATTATCTCGACGCCGTAAATGACGGGGATGTCGTCGCCGAGACCGACTATGGCGGTCCGCTGACGGCCGTTGTCGCGCACGAAAATCGTGCCGGCACGCAATTCCACCCGGAAAAAAGCCAGAAACTGGGTCTGGCGCTGATCGCCAATTTCCTGAGGTGGGCGCCATGATCCTCTTTCCGGCCATCGATCTGAAAGACGGCGAGTGCGTGCGCCTCAAGCTTGGCGACATGCAGGAGGCAACCGTCTACAACGCCGATCCGGCCGCCCAGGCGTCGGCATTTGAGGCACAGGGCTTTGAATGGCTGCATGTCGTCGATCTGAACGGCGCGTTTGCCGGCCAAAGCGTCAACGGTGACGCCGTCGATGCCATCCTCGCGGCGACAAGGAACCCGGTGCAGCTCGGCGGTGGAATCCGCACGCTGGAGCACATCGAGGCGTGGCTCGAAAAGGGCCTTGCGCGTGTCATCCTCGGCACCGTCGCGGTGAGGGATCCGGCTCTGGTCAAGGAGGCTTGCCGCAGGTTTCCGGGCCGGGTCGCCGTCGGCATCGACGCCCGGGGCGGAAAGGTCGCCGTTGAAGGCTGGGCCGAGGCCTCGGAACTCGAGGCCGTCGAACTTGCCGCCCGCTTCGAGGGCGCGGGCGTGGCGGCCATAATTTTCACCGATATCGACCGCGACGGCGTCCTGACGGGCATCAATTGGGATTCGACCCTGTCATTGGCCGACCGTGTCGATATTCCCGTTATCGCATCGGGCGGGCTTGCCTCCATGGCCGATATCGTGCGCATGACCATGCCCGATACCGCCCGGCTGGAAGGGGCCATATCCGGCCGCGCGCTCTATGACGGCCGGATAGACCCGGCGGAGGCTCTTGCGGTGCTGCGCGATGCACGGGAGAACAGCGCATGACCCTCAAGGCCCGCATCATTCCCTGCTTGGACGTCAAGGACGGCCGCGTCGTCAAGGGCGTCAACTTTGTCGATCTGATCGACGCCGGCGATCCGGTGGAATCCGCCCGCATCTATGACGCCGCCGGCGCGGATGAGCTGTGCTTTCTCGATATCACCGCGTCATCAGACAACCGCGATACGATTTTTGACGTCGTCGCGCGCACCGCCGAACAGTGTTTCATGCCGCTGACGGTCGGAGGCGGCGTGCGCACGGTCGCGGATATCCGCAAGCTGCTGCTCGCAGGCGCCGACAAGGTGTCGATCAACACTGCCGCCGTCAAAAACCCGGCGTTTGTCGCGGAAGCCGCCGACAAATTCGGCAATCAGTGCATTGTCGCCTCGATCGACGCGAAGAAGGTCTCGAATGAGGGCGAAGTGGACCGCTGGGAGGTTTTCACCCATGGCGGCCGTACGCCGACGGGTATCGATGCCGTTGATTTCGCGCGCAAACTGGTTGAACTCGGCGCCGGTGAAATCATGCTGACATCGATGGACCGCGACGGAACCAAGGTCGGCTACGACATACCGCTGACGAGAACCGTCGCGGATGCCGTCAGCGTTCCGGTCATCGCCTCGGGCGGCGTCGGCGAACTGGATCACCTTGTCGAGGGCATACGCGACGGCCGCGCGACCGCGGTTCTCGCGGCCTCGATTTTTCACTTCGGCACCTATACGATTGCGGAAGCCAAACAATACATGGCCGATGCGGGTATCGCCATGCGGCTTGTTAGGCCGACGGATCGTACGGAGCAGCCATGAGCGACTTTACGCTTGCTGATCTTGAGAAAATCGTCGCGGCGCGCGCCGTTGCGCCGGTCGGGGAATCCTGGACCGCGAAACTTGTGTCCAAGGGGCAGAAGAAGGCCGCCCAGAAGCTCGGCGAGGAGGCCGTGGAAGCGGCCATTGCCGCCGTCGATGGCGACCGGAAAGAGCTGACGGCCGAGGCGGCGGACCTGCTCTATCATCTGATGGTGGTTCTCAGAATCGCCGAAATACCGCTTTCTGACGTGCTGACTGAACTTGAGATCCGGACCGGCAGGTCGGGCATCGAGGAAAAGGCCGGCCGCGAAAAGACATGAATGACGACGTGAAAAACCGCCCTGAGGACGAGCTCAATCATTTTGAGCCGGGCGACTATTCGCCCTACCGTTTCTTCTCGGCCGACCGCTGGGCGGATTTTCGCGACGACACGCCGCTCACCCTGACCGAGGACGAGGTGTCACGGCTTCGTTCGCTCAACGACCCGGTCGATCTCGATGAGGTGCGCCGTATTTACCTGTCGCTGTCGCGGTTGCTTTACGCCCACGTCGAATCCTCAAAACTGCTTTTCGATCAAAGACGAAATTTCCTGTCGTTGCCCAATATCAGCAAGACGCCGTTTATCATCGGCGTTGCCGGCTCCGTCGCCGTCGGCAAGTCGACGACCGCGCGCATATTGAAAGAGCTCTTGACCCGCTGGTCCGGAAGCCCAAAGGTCGATCTTGTCACCACGGACGGTTTTCTCCTGCCCAACGATGTGCTGCGGCGGGAGAACCTGATGGACCGCAAGGGTTTTCCCGAAAGCTACGATGTCGGTTCGGTGCTGAAATTCCTCTCCGACATCAAGGCCGGCCGGCCGAACGTCAAGGCGCCGTGTTATTCGCACCTGACCTATGATGTCATCCCCGGCGAGTTTGTCACCATCGACCGCCCCGACATTCTGATCTTTGAGGGCATCAATGTCCTGCAGGTGCGCGATCTTCCCGAGGACGGAAAGATCATACCCTTCGTCTCCGACTTCTTCGATTTTTCCATCTATATCGACGCCCATGAAGACCGCATTCATCAATGGTATGTGGAGCGCTTCATGCGCCTGCGGGAAACGGCCTTCAAGAATCCGGCCTCATTCTTCCACCGCTACTCGACGATCTCGCACGATGCGGCGTTGGCGATCGCCCACGGTCTTTGGGAAAACATCAACCTGAAGAACCTGCGCGAGAACATCCTGCCCACCCGCCCGCGCGCCGACCTCATCCTGCGAAAAGGCGAGGACCACCTAGTCGAACAGGTGGCCATGCGCAAGCTTTAGATTGGCTGGTGTTTCGTCGGTTACTTTGGCTCAACTGCAATCGTGGACGTGGAACTCGGACGCGGCGACCAACGATCTGGGTTTCCCGTTTTTGATCATGAACTGCCGGCTTTCATGTTCCGACGTCCATATGGAGCCGGGATCGAGTTGTTTGAATGCATCCTCTGAAAGCTGCCACTTCGGCACAATGACCCAGGCGGGCGCATCCGGTGCGGAAAGGCCGACGCGCGCCCGCGCTTCATATGCCATACCGGACAGCGGCATCCTCAGGTGACTTTCCGGGGCATCAGGCGCTCGCTCTTGAGCGCCTCCATCGCACCCGATATCCCGGCCTCCGAATACTCGGCGTCTTCGTTGACCTGCCATGTATCGAAGCGGATCTCGCCGGCGATGATGTTCTGGGCTGTCAGGATGCCCGTCATCATCGCGTGGTCCTGATTGTTGTATTTGTGCATGCCGTTGCGGCCGACCAGATGCAAATTCGAGTAGTTCATTTCCAGGTCGCGCCGGATGGTCGCCACGTGTTCGGCATAGGCGTCGTCATAGACCGGATAGGCCTTGGGCTGACGCACCACGCAGGCATCCCGCACATCCGCCGCGCGCATGAGGCCGATCTTGTCGATCTCACGCTTTGCCGTCTCGACCAGGGCGTCATCCGAGGAAGCCCACAGGCCATCGCCCTCGAAGCAGAAATATTCAAGGCCGAGGCATGTCGAGGTGCCGTCGGGGATCATTTCCGGTGACCAGGACCGGAAATTCTGAACACGCCCGACAGTCACATCCGGATCGTGAATATAGACCCAGTTGTCGTCGAGTTCGATGTCCGACGTTCCGATGAGGACCACGGTCAGGAAGTCGCGGTACTTCAGTTCGCGGGCCTGCAGCAGGCTGATCGGTGCAGGCTGCATCATGTCCATAAGCTCGCGCATTGGCGCCGACGAGACCACATTGCAGGCTTTGAACGTTTCGGTTGATCCGTCCGCAGTTGCCGCGGTGACCATCCAGATTTTTGCATCCGCATCCCGGGCCAGTCCGCAGACCGAACGGCCCATCAGCACCTCGCCGCCGAGATCTGTTATCTTCTTCGCCGCTGCTTCCCACATCATTCCCGGTCCCTTGCGCGGGTAGCGGAAGGATTCGATCAGGGTTTTTGCGGTTGCCTTGCCGCCCTTGTTCAGCCCGGCGGAGCGCTTGAGGGCATCGAGCAGGGCTGCTGCCAGGTCCAGTCCCCTGATCCGCTGCGCCGCCCAGTCGGCCGAGATCTCGTCACAGGACATGCCCCAGACCTTCTCGGTATAGGTCTTGAAAAAGATCGAAAACAGGCGTTCGCCGAAATTGTTCCTCACCCACTGGTGGAAGGTTTTCGGCTCCCTGACCGGCTTCAAACGCGCCCAGGCGTAGGACAATGTGCACAGCGCGCTCTCGATCGGCCCCAGCTTCCAGAATGCCTCGAACGCCTCGAGCGGGTATGAGAAAAACTTGCCGCGGTAATAGATCCGCGAGAGTCTCGGTCTCTCAATGAAATCGTCAGGCAGGATCTCATCCCACAGATCGACGATCTCCTTGGATTTGGAAAAGAAACGGTGGCCGCCGATGTCGAACAGAAAACCCTTGTAGTTGACCGTACGGCTGATGCCGCCGACATAGTCGCGGTCCTTTTCAAGGACAAGAACGTCCCGGCCGGCTTTTGCCAGCGTGTAGGCGGTGGTCAGACCCGCGGGCCCGGATCCGATGACCAGCGTTTCTACCGTTTGACGCATAACGCATACCCCTGAAGACTGTGTTAACCACCTTCTATCTCGTCCAGATAGTTGAAAGACTAACAGAATCAGTTTTGTGAGTAGATGTCGCGAAAACAACTTTCAAAGGGCGTATTGCGACGTCTATCGGGTCCGTCAGATTATTTACACTATTGGAAGGTTCCACCTGGTATGAGGGTTAAATGGCTGCTTCCGAGGCAACAGGCGTCACCCTTCTCAGCGTCAGGTTCACCCGCCCGCCATCCTTCAGCAGCGTTGAGGTCGCCGGATAGATCCGGTCCACGCCGTGATAGCGCAGTCGGGAGACCCCGCCCAGAATGAGCACGTCCCCGCTCTTGAGCCGAATGGACTGCGTCGGCCCGCCGCGTTTTGTGCCGCCGATCCGGAAAAGACAGTCGTCGCCCAGGGAAACGGAAACGACGGGTGCGTTGAATTCCTTCTCGTCCCGGTCCTGATGCAGGCCCATTTTGGCGCTCTCGCCATAGAAATTGATCAGGCACGCCTCGGGCGGGGCGTCAAAGTCGGAGACGTCCTGCCACAGGTCAAGCAGTTGAGGCGGCATCGCCGGCCACGCGGCGCCGGTCTTCGGATGTGTCGCCTGATAGCGATAGCCTTTGTGCCTGTCCGTAACCCAGCCGAGCGCGCCGCAATTGCTCATGCGCACATGCATCGGCTTTCCGGTGCGTGGCATCTCGGGCACAAAAAGCGGTGCCTGTCTGATCACATCGCGCACATCCTCCAGAAGAGCCTCCTGCGCCCGGCGGTCGAAATATTCTGGCAGATGGACGATGCCCTCAGGCAGCCCTTTCATGTTTTCAGCCCCTTTTCAGTCCGCATCGATCGACCGGCGAAGCTTCTTGATCCCGGACCGGTTGGCCTTGGCTTTCAGGCGGCGTTCGACGGAACCCCTGGTCGGTCTCGTCTTTTTGCGCTTTGGCGGCGGTGGCGCGGCGGCCTGCCTGATCATCTCCGCAAGGCGCTCGCGCGCATCGGCCCTGTTGCGTTCCTGCGTTCTGTGCCGGTCGGCTTCGATCACGATCACCCCGTCTTTTGTCATGCGCCGTCCCGCGATCCGCGCAAGGTTGCCCTTCGCGCGCTGTGGCAGCGAGGGCGAGCCGCGGGCGTCGAAGCGCAACTGGACGGACGTCGCCACCTTGTTGACGTTCTGTCCGCCCGGGCCCGAGGCGCGGATGAACTGTTCCGTCAGTTCCCATCCCGCGATGGTGATGGTGTCATCGATGAAGAGAGGTTCGCTGGCCATGGCGCGCCCGGTCCGTTTTCCAGGGGAAATCAGTTCCATTTTAGAGCAAGTCTGGGCCAAACGAAAAACCCGCGGATTGCTCCGCGGGTCTCCACAGCATTTTTGCCGGCCTATTCCGCTGCTTCCGCCATTCCGGGAGCCGCGCACATGACGTCCGGCCCGACGTGATCCTCGAACTTGGCGAAATTCTCGATGAACATGTCGACAAGCCGCCGGGCCTGGCGATCATAGGCGTCCTTGTCGTCCCAGGTCTGGCGTGGATCGAGTATGGCGCTGTCCACGCCGTCGACCGCAATCGGGACGCGGACACCGAAATTCGGGTCGGTGCGGAAGGGCGCGTCGGCGAGCGATCCGTCGAGTGCGGCCGAAAGCAGCGCCCGCGTCGCCTTGATCGGCATGCGGCTGCCGGTGCCGTAGGCGCCGCCGGTCCATCCCGTATTGACCAGCCAGCAGTCAACGTCGTGCCGGGCGATCAGGTCGCGCAGAAGGTTGCCGTATTCCGACGGGTGACGCGGCATGAAAGGCGCGCCGAAACAGGTCGAGAACGTGGCCTGCGGCTCGGTGACGCCCTTTTCGGTGCCGGCAACCTTGGCCGTATAGCCGGAAAGGAAATGATACATCGCCTGCGCAGGGGTCAGACGGGCAATGGGCGGCAGGACGCCGAAGGCATCAGCCGTCAGCATGATGATGTTGCGCGGCTGGCCGGCGCGTCCCGTCGCGCTGGCATTGGGAATGAAGTCGAGCGGATAGGCGCAGCGCGTGTTTTCCGTCAGCGACCCGTCATCGAAGTCCGGCTGGCGGTGCTCGTCGAGCACGACATTTTCCAGCACGGTGCCGAACCGCTGCGTGGTGGCGTGGATTTCCGGCTCGGCCTCTTGCGAAAGGCGGATTGTCTTGGCGTAGCAGCCGCCCTCGAAATTGAATACACCGTCATCGCTCCAGCCGTGTTCGTCGTCGCCGATGAGCGTGCGCGACGGATCTGCGGAAAGGGTCGTCTTGCCGGTGCCCGAAAGGCCGAAAAAGACGGCCGTGTCGCCGTCCGGGCCCTGGTTCGCCGAGCAGTGCATCGGCATGACGCCGCGCTCCGGCAGCAGATAGTTCAGTGCGGTGAACACCGACTTCTTCATCTCGCCGGCATAGGAGGTGCCGCCGATCAGCACGAGGCGCCGCTCCAGATCGACGGCGATGACGGTGTCCGTGCGGCAGCCATGACGCCCGGGCTCCGCCTTGAAGCCCGGAAAATCGATAATCGTGAGTTCCGGTGAGAACGTGTCGAGTTCATCACGCAACGGCCGTATCAGCAGATTGCGGATGAACAGGGAATGCCAGGCATATTCGGTGACGATACGGGACGGCAGTGCGTGAACCCGGTCCGCGCCGCCGATCAGGTCCTGTACGAAGAGCTCTTTTCCAACGGCATAGGCACGAAAATCGGCAAGCAGTGTTTCGAACCGGTCCGGCGACATCGCCTTGTTGTTGTCCCACCAGATGGCCGGTCCGGTCACGGCATCGCGGACCACGAATTTGTCCATGGCGGAGCGGCCGGTGTGCTGCCCGGTCAGGGCCCGCAGTGCACCCTGCGCCGTCAGTATGGCCTCCGAGCGGCACAGCGCCTGCTCGTAAAGCTCCACCTCGTTGAGATTGTAATAGACATGTTTGGGATCGATCAGGCCGACGGTCTCGATACCGTTGGAAAGATTGCGTTTTCCGGTTTCCTGTCCCGTAACATCCATGGTTTTGGCCGCCTTTTGTCTGCCGGTTCCCGAGTAAATTTGCGGGACCATAGGGATGAAATTTAAATTCCGCAACAGACAAAATTCGAAAAGATTAATAATATCAAGATATTAATCGATTTAAAAAAGTGGCGGGAATTTTAAATCGTTTTAAAGGGAATGCCGGGTCGGGGCCGCCATGTCCTGGTTTTTGTCGACCGGCACGGCGTTGAAATGACAATCGAAGCGTTCTGTGCCACATTTTGTTCCACCTTTGGCCTCATGACACGCCGACACTTTCCGACACCACTGGAGCGGGTGGTCGGGCATGACTGACGGAGAAGAGAAAATGCAGACAATCGCGCTCGTCGATGACGACCGCAATATCCTGACCTCGGTTTCAATTGCCCTGGAATCGGAAGGATATCGTGTCGAAACCTATACCGATGGCGCTTCGGCGCTCGAAGGGCTGGTCGCACGGCCTCCGCATCTGGCCATCTTCGATATCAAGATGCCGCGCATGGACGGCATGGAACTGTTGCGGCGGCTCCGTCAGAAGCTCGATACGCCCGTCATTTTCCTCACGTCGAAGGACGAGGAGATCGACGAATTGTTCGGCCTGAAGATGGGAGCCGACGATTTTATCACCAAGCCTTTCTCGCAGCGCCTGCTGGTCGAGCGGGTCAAGGCGATTTTGCGGCGTTCCACCGGCAAGGATGCGGCCGCGCCGCCCAAACCGGGTGACGTGGAGGCCGCCAGCCTCGAGCGCGGTCAGCTCGCCATGGACCAGGAGCGTCACACCTGCACCTGGAAAGGTCAGCCGGTCACCCTGACGGTGACCGAGTTTCTCATCCTCCATTCGCTCGCGCAACGTCCGGGTGTGGTCAAGAGCCGCGATTCACTCATGGATGCGGCCTATGACGAGCAGGTTTATGTTGATGACAGGACAATCGACAGCCACATCAAACGCCTGCGCAAGAAATTCAAGATGGTCGACAATGATTTTGATATGATCGAAACGCTTTACGGGGTCGGCTACCGGTTCCGGGAAGACTGACACCGGTCCGGACAGGCATGACGGCGAGTTTTGATCACGACGAGGCACCGAGGCAACGCAAGAGCGAAGTAGACGAGGTCGAAACGCCGGAGGAAAAGGAGTCCCGATCCTGGGCCTATCCTTTTGTGCTGATCGGCCGCGCTCTGAGCCGTGTCATCTTCTCCAGCCTGACCCGGCGTATCCTGTTCCTGAACCTTGCCGCGCTGCTGGTGCTTCTGTCCGGCATTCTCTACCTGAACCAGTTCCGCGAGGGGCTGATCGATGCGCGTGTCGAGAGCCTGCTGACCCAGGGCGAGATCATTGCCGCGGCGATTGCCGGCTCGGCGAGCGTCGAAACCGATGCGATCACCATCGATCCGGAAAAACTGCTCGAGCTTCAGGCCGGCGAAAGCATCTCGCCCGGAAGAGACATCGACGATCTGGAGTTTCCCATCAATCCGGAGCGCGTCGCGCCGGTGCTGCGGCGGCTGATATCGCCGACCCGCACGCGCGCCCGCATCTATGACCGCGATGCGAGCCTGCTGCTCGATTCCCAGCATCTTTATTCCGCCGGCCAGATTCTGCGTTACGACCTGCCGCCGCTCGATGAGGAGATCCTGCCCTTTGCCGAGCGTCTCATGGCGGCGCTCAACCAGCTTATCCAGAGAGCCGATCTGCCCATTTATCAGGAACAGCCGGGTGGTGACGGAACCCTCTATGAAGAGGTCCTGACCGCATTGACCGGTGGCCGCAGCGCCGTGGTGCGCGCCACCGACAAGGGCGAGCTTATTGTCTCGGTCGCCGTTCCCGTTCAGCGTTTTCGCGCTGTTCTCGGCGTCCTGCTCCTGTCGACGCAAGCCGGCGATATCGACAAGATCGTCCGCGCCGAACGCCTCGCCATTGTGCGGGTCTTCATCGTCGCGGCGGCGGTGACCATCCTTCTGTCGCTGCTTCTCGCCGGCACCATCGCCAACCCGCTGCATCGTCTCGCCGATGCCGCCCAAAGGGTGCGGCGCGGCGTCAGGATACGGGAGGAAATTCCCGATTTCTCGGCCCGCCAGGATGAAATCGGCAACCTGTCCGCCGCCCTGCGCGACATGACCAATGCGCTCTATGACCGCATCGATGCGATCGAGAGTTTCGCCGCCGATGTCAGTCACGAACTGAAGAACCCGCTGACGTCGCTGCGCAGCGCGGTGGAAACCCTGCCGCTGGCGCGAAATGACGACTCGCGCAAGCGGCTGCTGGATGTGATCCTTCACGACGTGCGCCGCCTTGACCGCCTGATCAGCGATATCTCCGACGCCTCGAGGCTGGATGCGGAGCTTGCGCGCCAGGACGCGACGCCCGTCGACCTCAAACATCTTCTCGAGGACCTGGTCAGCATCTCCGGTCAGATCCGCAAGCGCGCCAAGGCGGTGGCCATCGAGCTCGAGATCGACCGCGCCAGCCCGGCCAAGGGCGGCTTCATCGTTTCCGGCCACGATCTTCGCATCGGCCAGGTCATCACCAATCTGATCGAAAACGCCCGCTCTTTCGTGCCCGACATCGGCGGGCGCATCAAGATACGCCTGACGGCCACCCGCAATGCCTGTCTGATCTATATCGAGGACAATGGCCCCGGTATCAGCGCCGAGAACATCGATCATATCTTCCGCCGCTTCTATACCGACAGGCCCGAAGGCGAGGCCTTTGGACAAAATTCGGGCCTCGGCCTTTCGATCAGCCGGCAGATCATCGAGGCGCATGGCGGAAAGCTGACGGCCGAGAATATCCTCGATGAAAAGACCGGCGCGCGCCTCGGCGCCCGGTTCATCGTCCGCCTGCCGCTGCGGCGTCCCGAGCGTTGAGCCGCCATGGGGATCCGATGAGCGGTGCAAAGACTTCGCTGAAAGCCCGGCCGCCGAATATCCACGCGACCGCCCTTGTGGTCGGCGAGACCGGGATCCTGATCCAGGGACCGGCGGGCAGCGGCAAGAGCCGTCTTGCCGCGGGCTTCATCCAGGCGGCCGGCGCGGCCGGCCGCTTTGCCGCGCTGGTGGCGGACGATCAGGTTCTGATCAGCGCCGCCGGCGGGCGCATCGTCGCCCTTGCTCCGGAACCGACGGAGGGCCTGTTTGAAATCCGCGGCGCCGGCATTGTCCGCGTTCCTTTCCTGCGGCGTGCGGTCATGCATATTGCCGTCGCGGTCGGCGAGGTTTCGGCGGCAGGCCGCCTTCCCGACCCGGCGCTGCGCAGCGAGCTGATCGATGGCTTGTCGCTGCCGCTCTTATATCTGCAGCCAAATCGCCTCGCCGATCCCTATGAAATCGTCGTTGCGCGGCTGGAAGACCGGTTGCTCGGCTGAAAACCGCCGAATTGTGTTGAAATGCGGATGCGGCGCAATTAAGCGTTAACGATCAGTCCGTTGAAGCTGCGCGGAATTGCGGTAACCGGCAGCCTGTTGAAGCGGATTTTGATCGGTCATATGATCCGGCCCAGCCGGACGCAGGAGCAGGTGCAGATGATAGGACTAGTGCTTGTCACCCATGGCAAGCTGGCCGAGGAATTCCGCAACGCGCTGGAACACGTTGTCGGGCCCCAAAAACTGCTGGAAACGGTGTCCATCGGCCCGGAAGACGATATGGACCAGCGCCGCATGGATATCATCGAGGCCGTGTCGAAGGCCGATGACGGCGACGGTGTCATCATCCTGACCGACATGTTCGGCGGCACGCCATCCAACCTGTCCATATCGGTGATGGATGGCGGTCAGACCGAGGTCGTCGCCGGCGTCAACCTTCCGATGCTGATCAAACTCGCCAGCGTGCGCTCGGAAAACGACATGGAAAAGGCGCTGGCCGAGGCACAGGAAGCCGGCCGCAAATACATCAATGTCGCAAGCCGCGTCCTCAGCGGAAAATAGCGTATGGATGAGGTTGTGACCGGGCAGAAGGTCCGCACATTCTGTATCGTCAACAAGCGCGGTCTGCATGCCCGTGCATCGGCCAAATTCGTGCAGCTTGCCGAGAGTTTCGACGCCGAAATCCTTGTCAGCAAGGACGGCGTCAGCGTCGGCGGGACATCGATCATGGGCCTGATGATGCTGGCCGCCAGCCCCGGCTGCAACATCAGCGTGTCAGCGTCAGGGCCGGATGCGGAAAAGGCTCTGGATGCGCTGGACGCACTCATCGCCGGCCGCTTTGGCGAGGAAAGCTGAACAGCCGCGCCGCCCACTGAAGCAAGCCATATAAAGACTTCTTTATATCTTATTGCCCTTTTGCCGCCGGACTGCTAAAGGCGGCGGTGAGAGGATTGTCTTGCCGCAATGAAGCGGCGCGGGCAAAGCGCCCGACATCGCATTCGGAGTATGAGATGAGCACTGCTGAAGACTTTGTAGTCGCCGATATCGGTCTTTCCGATTTCGGGCGCACCGAAATCGAGATCGCCGAGACGGAAATGCCCGGTCTCATGGCCTGCCGCGAGGAATTCGGCGCCAGCCAGCCGCTCAAGGGCGCGCGTATTTCCGGTTCGTTGCATATGACCATCCAGACGGCGGTTCTGATCGAAACGCTTCAGGCCCTCGGCGCTGAGGTTCGCTGGGCGTCATGCAACATCTTCTCGACGCAGGATCACGCCGCCGCGGCAATCGCCAGGACCGGCACGCCTGTCTTTGCGGTCAAGGGTGAGACGCTTGAGGAATACTGGTCCTACACCGATCTTATCTTTCAGTGGGCCGATGGCGGCGTATCGAACATGATCCTCGATGATGGCGGCGACGCGACCATGTATATCCTGCTCGGCGCGCGTGCCGAGGCCGGCGAAAACGTGCTGACCGATCCGGGTTCGGAGGAAGAGGAGGTCCTGTTCGCGCAGATCCGCAAGCGCCTGGAGCAGTCTCCCGGTTTCTTCACCCGCCAGCGCGACGCCATCAGGGGCGTCACCGAAGAGACGACGACCGGCGTCAACCGCCTCTACCAGCTGCAGCAAAAGGGCCAGTTGCCCTTCCCGGCGATCAACGTCAACGACTCGGTCACCAAGTCGAAATTCGACAACAAATATGGCTGCCGAGAGTCGCTGGTCGACGGCATCCGCCGTGCGACCGATGTGATGATGGCCGGCAAGGTGGCCGTGGTCTGCGGCTACGGCGACGTCGGCAAGGGGTCGGCCGCCTCGCTGCGCGGCGCCGGCGCCCGCGTTCAGGTCACCGAGATCGATCCGATCTGCGCGCTGCAGGCCGCCATGGACGGCTTCGAGGTCGTCCAGCTCGAGGACGTTGTCGCCACCAGCGACATCTTCATCACCACCACCGGCAACAAGGACGTGATCCGCATCGACCACATGCGCGACATGAAGGACATGGCCATCGTCGGCAATATCGGCCATTTCGACAATGAGATCCAGGTCCAGGCGCTGAAGAACCACAAATGGCACAACGTCAAGCCGCAGGTCGACATGATCGAGTTTCCCGACGGCAAACGCATGATTCTCCTGTCCGAGGGCCGTCTCCTCAATCTCGGCAACGCCACCGGCCACCCGTCCTTCGTCATGTCGGCATCATTCACCAACCAGGTGCTCGCGCAGATTGAACTCTACGGCAAGGGCGAAAAATACGGCAAGGAGGTCTATGTGCTTCCCAAGCATCTCGACGAGAAGGTCGCCAAGCTGCATCTGGACAAACTCGGTGCCAATCTGAGCGAACTTTCCGAAGAACAGGCCGATTACATCGGCGTGACCAAAAAGGGTCCGTTCAAGCCGGAACACTACAGATACTGATTTTTGAAATCTTGCCCACAATATATAGTGGCCGCGCCCTTGACAAAGGGCGCGGTTTCTTTTTTGGGCCCGCATCTTCACCATGATTCGCGAACAAGTTACTATAAAGACACAATGATTCGTGGGCTTGACGGGAACATGCCGGTCCGCGGATGGGGCTGTCTTGGCAGGATGCGGCAAAGAGGAACAAGACATGCCGGAGACCGAATCGTCTCGGACGGCGGGCGCCACGCCGGTGGCGTACGGGGAATGTAAAAAGGACGGACGGGGCCGGATGGGCAACGCCATGGGCGGGCTTGCGCTGACGGCGTCGACGTTCCTGTCCGGCGCGGCGGCCGCGCAGACCCTGGTCGACGGCCCGGTGTCCAACAGCCACGGGCTGTTCGTGAATTCCTTCGAAGTGATGAATTTCGCCCTGGTGCTCGGCGCCGTCTCCGCTGCCATGATATCGGCCATCTGGGTGATCCGCGAGCGCGCCAGGGTCTCACTGCACAATGAACGGCTCTCGGCGGCTCTCAGCGAAGCCAAGGCCCAGTTGACGCGCCTGGATACGCTGGTTGTCGAAAAGGACCGCTGTTATGTGATCTGGGACGGACAGTCTCCGGTGCAGTTCCTCGGCAGCCTGCCCATGCACTCCGGCGCTCCGCCGTCCAACCCGGACTTTCTGGCCTTTGGCCGCTGGCTCGAACCCGCGAGTGCCGCGCGCATCGACCATGCGATCGATTCGCTGCGCAGCCATGCCAATGGTTTCGACATCGAGATCGAGACCCGGCGCGGCCACCATCTCGAGGCGCAGGGCCGCACATCGGGCGGACGCGCCTTTGTGCGGTTTTCACCGCTAGCCAACACCCGCGCCGAACTTGCCGGCCTGCAGGCCGAACACGACCGGCTGGTCGCGGCCATCGATACGATGCGCACGCTTCTCAATTCGCTCGACATGCCGGTCTGGCATCGCGATTCCGAGGGCCGCCTGATCTGGGTCAACCAGTCCTATGCCGCCGCGGTCGAGGCGGTGGACGGCTCCGATGCGGTTGAGCGCAATCTTGAACTCCTCGGCACGCAGACCCGCTCGCGCGTCGCGGCGGAAAGACTGCCCGACAGGCCTTTCATCGATATGGTTTCCACCGTGGTGCACGGCCATCGCAAGTTTTTTGAGGTCACCGATGCGACCAGCGTCTCGGGATCGGCCGGCCTTGCCCACGACGTCAGTGAAATCGAGGCTGTGCGCGAGGAACTCGAACGCACCCTCGACAGCCATTCGCAGACACTGGACCATCTGGCGACACCGGTGGCGATCTTCGACAGCGATCAGCGGCTGCGGTTCTACAATCAGGCCTTCCAGAGCCTTTGGGAACTCGACACGCCCTATCTTGAATCAAAGCCGACCAATGGCGAGTTCCTCGAACGTCTGCGCACGAACGGCCGTCTGCCGGAACCGGCGGCCTGGCGCGAATGGAAAGACGCCATCTTGTCGGTCTATCAGTCGGTCAATCCCCAACCCGACCTTTGGCATCTGCCGGACGGGCAGACGCTCAATGTCTTTGCCAATGTGCATCCGCGCGGCGGCGTGACCTGGGTGTTCGAGAACCTGACCGAAAAATACGATCTGGAAACGCGCTACAATACGCTGGTCGAGGTCCAGGGCGAAACGATCGACCATCTTGCCGAGGGCGTTTGTGTCTTCGGCGCCGACGGAAGACTGAAACTGTCCAATCCGGCTTTCAGGGCGCTGTGGGCGATCCCGGAGAAGTCGGCCGAAGCCGGCGCGCATATCAACGAGATCAGGGAGATTTGCAGCCCCTCCTACGACCAGCCGGACGGGTGGGAGCTTTTTTCCGCAATCATCACCGGTTTCGACGAGGAGCGCGAGACCCGTGAGGGCCGGCTGGAACTCAACAGCGGCATCGTGCTCGATTATGCGGTCGTGCCGCTGCCCAACGCGCAGATCATGCTGACCTTCGTCAATGTCACCGACAGCGCCAGGGTCGAAAAGGCGCTGAAGGACAAGAACGAGGCGCTGCGCAAGGCGGATGCCCTGAAGAACGATTTTGTCCAGCACGTATCCTACGAGTTGCGCTCGCCGCTGACCAACATCATCGGCTTCACCGATCTTCTGAAGACGCCGCAGATCGGCGAGCTCAATCCGCAGCAGGCCGAATATGTCGATCATATCTCGACCTCTTCCGCGCTGCTTCTGACCATCGTCAATGACATTCTCGATCTGGCGACGGTGGATGCGGGCATCATAGAGCTCGATATGCACCGCCTCGATCTGCGGGAGCTGACCGCCGAGGTCGCCGAACTGATCGACGCGCGGCTGAAGGAAAACGGCATTACTCTGGAGATCGACATCGGTGAGGGCGCCGAGGCCATTACCGCCGACGCACAGCGCCTGAAACAGATCCTGTTCAAGCTTTTGAGCAATGCCGCCAATTATGCACCTGAGGGCAGCACCGTCGGCCTGGAGTGCCGCCGGGAAGGCGACGAGATCGTCATCGCCGTCAGCGATACGGGCCCGGGCATTCCCGGCGATATCCTCAAGACCGTCTTCAATCGCTTCGAGGCCCATAGCGGCACCGGACGCCGCGGCGGCGCGGGGCTTGGCTTGTCCATTGTTGACAGTTTCGTCAGCCTGCATAACGGTAAGGTGACCGTCAGCAGCGACGAGGGTTCCGGTACCCGCGTTGCCTGCCGTTTGCCCGAAAGCCCGCCGCTTCCCTCACAGGCGGCCGAATAGCAGGAAACCTCCCGGATTGGCCGTGCCGCCGATTGATATCTCCTTGAAGACCGAGCAGGCCACCCGGCGGCTCGGACAGGACATTGCCCTTGCGCTGCAGCCGGGCGATTGCCTGGCTTTGCGCGGTGATCTCGGGGCCGGCAAATCGACCCTCGCCCGCGCGATCATAAGGTGCCTGGCTGACGATGAAGGACTGGAGGTTCCGAGCCCCACATTCACGCTGGTGCAGAGCTACGGGCTGCGCATCCCGGTTTCCCATTTCGACCTCTACCGCATTTCCGACCCGGACGAGCTGGAGGAGCTTGGCCTAGACGAAGCATTGGAAGATGGCGTCGCATTGATCGAATGGCCGGAGCGGGCCGGCGGGCAATTGCCGCCGCAGACCGCCGAATGTGCTCTGTCGGAGGACAAAGACGAGGTGCGGCTTGTCTCCGTCGCCGGCCCGCCGTCCTTCATGGAGCGCTTCGAGCGATCGCGGCTGATCCGCAGGTTCCTCGAAACGTCGGGATTTGCGGATGCTGACCGGGCCTTTCTGACAGGCGACGCCTCGACCCGCGCCTATGAACGCATCGATACCGCGAACGGCGATCATCTTGTTTTAATGAACGCGCCAGAGCGGCTGATCGGACCGGTGCTGAAGGGCGGAAAGCGTTATGCGCAGATCGCCCATGTGGCCGAGGGCATTCGTCCCTTTGTCGCCATCGCCGGGTTTTTGCGCAGCCATCACTTCAAGGCGCCGGATGTCCATGCCCGCGACCTCGACAACGGACTTCTTCTGCTGGAGGATCTCGGCGAAGACCTGATCGTCGATCGCGAGGGCAAACCGATTGTCGAGCGCTGGGAAGCCGCGATCGACTGTCTGGCCGCTCTGCACCGCATGTCCGTGCCGGGCGTGCTGCCGGTGGCGGGCGACACGGTCCACCGCATCCCGCCCTTCGACCGCGACGCGATGCTCATTGAGGTGGAATTGCTGCTGCGCTGGTATTTGCCCCACCGGCACGGACAAGCCCCTTCAGCGGAACTTGAAAAGGCCTTTTTCGCCCTATGGGATGACCTTGTCGGCCGTCTGGCGCAGGCCGAGCAAAGCCTCGTCCTGCGTGATTTCCATTCACCGAATATTCTCTGGCAGGCCGGTGAAACGGGTCTTCGAAGGGTCGGGCTGATCGATTTCCAGGATGCCATGATCGGACCGGTTGCCTATGATGTCGCATCCCTGGTCCAGGACGCCCGCCTCACCATCGAACCGGCACTTCGCGACCGTCTGGTTCAACGCTACGAGGCGGTCCGCGCGAAGGACCCGGGGTTTGATCCGGCAGGGTTCCGCGAGGCGCTCGCCATCATGCAGGCCCAGCGGGCAACCAAGATCCTCGGCCTCTTCATCCGTCTCAAACAGCGGGACGGAAAACCGGGCTATGTGCGCCACCTTCCGCGGATCGAAGCCTATCTTGAACATGCGCTCGCCCATCCGGTCCTCAGTTCACTGCGGGCATGGTATGCACAGGTTGGAATGATCGAAAGCGAATCGTAAAACAGCCAGGGAGGCGGCTCAGCCATGCCGGATACAGCGATGATCCTTGCCGCCGGGCTTGGCAAGAGAATGCGCCCGCTCACCGACACGGTGCCCAAGCCGCTGGTTCCGGTCGACGGCAAACCGATGATCGACTATGTGTTCGACAGCCTTCAGCAGGCGGGCATCCGGCGTATCGTCGTCAATGTCCACTATCTCGCCGATCAGCTTGTCCGCCATATCTCGGCGCGGATGGGCGATGATGTCGTCATTTCGGACGAACGCGGCGAATTGCTGGAATCAGGCGGTGCGATCGTCCGTGCGCTGCCGATGATCGGAACCGAACCCTTCTATGTCCTCAACGCCGATACGTTCTGGCTCGAACCGCCCGGCGAAATGGCGCATCTTTCGTCACTGGCAGCGGCGTGGGAGCCCGAAAGAATGGACATGCTGCTGACGGCCGCGCCCATGGACCGCGTCGTCGGATATGGCGGAAAGGGCGATTTCCTGTTGCATGCCGACAGCCGCATATCGCGCTATGACGGCATGTCGCCGGACCCGCATGTCAACATGGGGGCCGCGATCGTCAGTCCTTCCATATTCGACAACGCACCGGCGGGACCGTTCTCCCTCAATCACTGTTATGACCAGGCGATCGCCGCGGGCCGACTTTTCGGGTTGCCCGGCCGCGGGCTCTGGCTGACCATCGGCACGCCGCAGGCCATCGGCGAGGCGGAAGAGGCGATGCGTGACTTTCGCCGCGAGCGGGCGGCAGGCCCGCACATATGAGCGGTCCCCGGCTTTTCACCATTGCACCCGGCATACCCTTTCTTCGCCGGCTGGCGGACGCTTTGTGCGATGGCGAATTGATAAAGGGGTTTGCCCGGCGCCCGGACGATCCGCTCGCTCTTGCCGGCGCGACGATCTATGTTCCGACCCGCCGCGCCGCCCGTGCCCTGCGCTCCGAATTTGTCGATGCCGCGCGCGGAAAATCCGCGATTTTGCCGACGATCAGGACACTCGGTGAGAGCGAGGACGATACCGGCTTTCTCGAGGAAGACGATCCCGCGCTGCTTGATCTTTCGCCTCCCGTGGACACGACGGAACGCTTGCTGGAACTGGCGCAGCTCATCATGGCATGGAAACGCAACCTGCCGAAGGCCGTGTCCGAGTTTCATGGCGACAACCGTTTGATCGCACCGGCCAATCCCGCCGACGCGGTGTGGCTGGCGCGCGGCCTTGCCGAACTTCTCGAGGCCATGGAGACCGAGGGCCGGCCCTGGTCAGCCCTCGGCGATATTGTCGGCGAGGATCATGCGGCCTGGTGGCAGCTGACGCTGGAATTCCTGAAGATCGCGTCCGGCTTCTGGCCCGAACGCCTTGAGGAACTCGGCCGAACCGACCCCTCGGCGCACCGCAATGCCGTTCTGCTGCGTGAAGCCGAACGCCTGTCGCAAAGCCCCCCCGACGGCCCGGTTATCGTCGCCGGTTCAACCGGATCGATCCCGGCCACGGCGGAGCTCATGAAGGTGGTCGCCTCGCTTCCTTCGGGTGCGGTTGTGCTTCCCGGCCTCGATACCGGTTTGGAGGCGGAGGCCTGGACGCTTGTTGAGGGTTTCGCACCGGACGGCCGTCTCGAGCCCGCGACCTGCGCCCATCCGCAATATGGTCTGGCGCTTCTGCTTCGCCGCTTGCGGGCAACGCGCCAGGACGTCCTGCCGCTCGGTGCGCCGCCGCCCGCCGTTGAAGCGCGAAACACTGTTGTTTCCCGCGCCCTGATGCCGGCCGAGGCGACGGCGCGTTGGGCGTCTTTCGAGCCGCCGGATACGCAATCAGCCTTTGCCGATGTGGAACTGATCGAGGCATCCAACGAGCGCGAGGAGGCATTGGCCGTCGCCGCGGCCATTCGCCTTGCCGCGGATCGCCCGGAAGTGTCGGGCGGCGGCAAGGGGGAAGGCGCCCCGCCGCAGATTGCGCTGGTCACACCCGACAGGAACCTTGCCCGCCGTGTCGCTTCGGAGCTGCAGCGCTTCGGCGTTGATGCCGATGATTCCGGCGGCACCCCGCTGTCGCTCAGCCCCCAGGGCACCTTGCTTCAGCTGCTGCTGCAGTGCGTTTTCGCAACCGAAAGATCGGTTGCTCTGGCCGGGCTCCTCAAACACCCGCTTGGCCGTTTCGGCATGCAGCCGGCTGAGGCCCGCCACGCTGCGCGGCATCTGGAACGCGTTGCCCTGCGGGGCGGCACGGGCGAGGCCGGTCCGGGCCTTCTGCTCGAGCTCTTCGAGCGCCGGCTTGGCGAGCGGCTTGCCCAAAAAAGGCATGCGCCGAACTGGCAGCGCCGTTTGTCCGCGAAGGACATCGCCGCGGCACGACATCTGGCGCAGGCCGCCGATGAGGCCCTTCGACCGCTTGTGCCGGCGAAGGAGCGCACGATCGCCGACTGGGCCGGTCAAACGGCCGGTGTCCTTGAACATATCGCCGCGGATCAAAATGGTGACCTCACCGGCCTTTGGGGCGACGAGGCCGGCGAAAAGCTCGCCTCGCTTCTGTCATCGGCAATCGAGGACCGGTCGGGGTTCGCCTGCAGCGGCCCGGAATGGGCGCAGGCGGCACCGGCGCTGATCGCCGGCGAACTGGTCAAACCGCGCGCCGGCGGCCACCCGCACATCTTCATATGGGGCGCGCTGGAGGCGCGGCTCCAGCATATCGATACGCTGATCCTTGCCGGTCTCAACGAGGGCATCTGGCCCGGCGGCATAGCCGGCGATCCGTTCCTGTCGCGGGCCATGAAGGCCTCGATCGGTCTGGAGCCCCCGGAGCGGCGCATCGGCCTTGCCGCCCATGATTTCCAGATGGGCCTTGGCGTGCAGCATGTGGTGCTGAGCCGCTCGGCACGCGCCGCAAATGCCCCGACCGTTGCCTCCCGCTGGCTTCAGCGCCTGTCGGCGGTGCTCGGTCAGGAGGAAACCGGCCGTTTGCGCGCGCGCGGCGAGCGCTATGTACGCTGGGCGGCCATGCTCGACGAGGGCGATGACCGGCCTTTGGCGACGCGTCCGGCGCCCCGGCCGCCACAGGACGTGCAGCCCAAACGCTACTCGTTTTCCGAGGTGGGTATCCTCAGGCGCGACCCCTATGCGATCTACGCCAGGCGGGTGCTGAGGCTCGATCCCGCCGAACCGCTGCTGCGCGAGCCCGGGCCGGCCGAAAGGGGCACGCTCTATCATCGCATTCTGGAGCGTTTCATCGCGGAAACGGACGATCCCGGCACGCCGGATGCGCTGGACATTCTCGGCGCGGTCGCGGATCGGGAATTCGACGCCGAAAATCTTCCCGATCATCTCGCGCTCATCTGGCGGGCGCATTTCGACAAGGTTGCGGCGGCTTTTGTCGACTGGGAACGGGGTCGTTCGGCCGGCGTGACCGCGCGCTTCACCGAATGCCGTGCGCAAATGGATATCGCGGCCTGCGACATCACGCTCTCGGGCATTGCCGATCGCATCGATATCGGCGCCGATGGCCGGGCGGAGATATTCGACTACAAGACCGGCTCATCGCCAAGCCGCAAGGTCGCCTGGACCTTGCTCGACCCGCAGCTTCCGCTCGAAGCGGCAGCGCTCAGGTCAGGCGCTTTCAACGGCCTTGGCCCTGTCGAACCGGCAAGCCTTGCCTATGTCCGGCTAAAGCCCGATCCGGTGCTGAAAGTCGAGGCGATCGAGGGGACGGTCCAGGCCAGCGACAAGACGAAATCGCCGTCCGATCTTGCCGAGGAATCGATTGAACGCCTGAGCGATCTCGTCGCCGCGCTGGCCGATGGCCGGCTCGGATTTGCCTCGCAGATCATCCCGCGGCCGGGCGCGATCTACGGCCGCGATTACGATCATCTCGCCCGGTTGCGCGAATGGTCGTCGGCCGATGCCGGCGACGATGGCGGAGGCGACAGCTGATGCCGCGCCCGACACCGCCGAAACCCGGAGAATTTGTCGAGCGGGATCTCGACTGGACGGCCCGCCAGCAGGGCCTGGCATCCGATCCGGACCGCTCGGCATGGGTGTCGGCCAATGCCGGCTCCGGCAAGACCCATGTCCTGTCGCAGCGCGTCATCCGGCTGCTGCTTGCCGGCTGCCGGCCGTCGGCGATCCTGTGTCTGACCTATACGAAGGCCGCCGCCTCCGAAATGGCCAACCGGGTCTTCGCACGCCTGGCTGAATGGACGGTGCTTTCCGATGTCGAATTGACTGAGCGGATAAGCGGCCTTGAGGCAAGAAAGCCCGACGCGGCTGATCTCGCTTTTGCCCGCCAGCTCTTCGCGCGCGCGCTCGAAACGCCGGGCGGGCTGAAAATCCAGACCATCCATGCCTTCTGCGAGGCCGTGCTTCATCAGTTCCCGCTGGAGGCCAATGTCGCCGGTCATTTCGAGGTCATGGACGAGGCGGATTCGGCGCGGCTTCTCACCGAAGCCCGCGAGGCGCTGCTGTCCGAAGTCGCTTCAGGTACCGATGATGATCTCGCGGACGCATTCCGCACGGTTCTTGACATGGGCGGCGAATGGGGCCTCGAGGAGCTTTTTGCCGAGCTTGTCAGGCAGCGTCGGCCGGTCCGCGATTTCATCGCCGCGGTGCAGCGGTTCGGCGGGCCGGATCCGGTCTTGCGCAAGGCGCTCGGTCTCGGCGCGGATGAAAGCGACGATCGGATCATCGCCAAGGCATGGCCCCTGCCCTCCCTGTCGGCGAGCGACATATCGGTTTACCGGGCAGCGGCTGCCAACCGGAAGGCGCAAACGCCAAAGACCATGGCGTCTGCCCTCGCGGATATCGCGTCTTTGAAGGAGGACGAGGAACGGTTCGACCGGCTGACGGCCCTCTTTCTCAAGCAGGACGGCCAGCCGCGCAGTTTTTCCAAGGCCGCGTCGAAGGATGTCCGTGCCGTCTTCCCCGAGATCGAGGACAAGCTCAACGCGGCGGCGCTTCACCTGCAGGCCCTCATCGATCGCCGGCGCACGCTGCGTCTGGTCGATGCGACCTGTGCGGCGCTGGTCCTCGGCGTTCGCCTGGACAGGGAATATGAGAGCCTCAAGCGGCGCGGCGGGCGGCTGGATTTCGAGG
>NZ_CFHWAF010000002.1:75230-103918 GCF_984452065.1 Hoeflea sp.
TCTGGTTTCAAGGACCGCGATCCTGCTCGAGCGCGAAGGGGCGGGACCCTGGGTCCACTACAAGCTCGACCAGGGCATCGACCACATCCTTGTCGACGAGGCGCAGGACACAAGCCCCGAGCAATGGGCCGTCATCACCAGGCTTGCCGACGAGTTCTTCGCCGGCAAGGGCGCGCGCGCCGACAACCGCACGCTGTTTGCCGTCGGTGACGAAAAACAGTCGATCTACTCCTTTCAGGGCGCGCGGCCGGAGCTGTTTCTCGCCACCGGCCGCGATATCGCTCAACGGGCCCTGGCCGCCGAGAAGCGCTTCGATCCGCTCAACCTTTACCTGTCGTTCCGCTCCACCGGCGATGTGCTCGCCGCCGTCGATGTCGTCTTTTCCGACGCCGAAAACAGCAAGGGCCTGACGTCTCTCGAAGGCGGCGTGACCCATGCATCGTTCAGGTCGCGCGACCCCGGTTCGGTCGATATCTGGGAGATGATCGCAAAGGACGCGGCGGACGATGAGGACGACTGGAAGGCCCCGTTCGACGCCACTCCGGAATCGGCGCCGCCTGCCGTGCTTGCCGCGCGGGTCGCCGCAACCATCCGGGACTGGCTGTCAAAGGGCGAGACACTGACGCGCGACGCCGCGCCGCGCCCGCTCAGCGCCGGCGACATCCTCGTTCTGGTGCGCAAGCGCGACGGCTTTGTCGCCGCGCTCATGCGCGCCTTGAAGCGCAACGGCATCGCCGTCGCCGGCGCCGACCGGCTCAAGCTTGTCGAGCATATCGCCGTCGAGGACCTGATGGCGCTCGGCCGCGTCATGTTGAACCCGGGCGATGACCTGTCGGTCTGCGCTGTGCTGAAAAGTCCGCTGTTCGATTTTTCCGAGGAGGACATCTTCGAACTCGCGGCGCAACGGGGCGAGGGCCAGGACGTTTTTTCACGCCTCCGGGAACTTGGCGCTGTCCGGGGCGGCCGGTTCAGACAGGCTTCGGAACGCTTCGCCGAGCTTCTTTCCCGCGCCGACCGCATGCCGGTTTTCGATTTTTATGCCCGGCTTCTCGGCCGCGATGGCGGTCGGGCGAAATTCCTGGCAAGGCTCGGCCATGAGGCCAGCGATGTGCTCGACGAGTTCCTGAACTTTGCGCTGGAACAGGAAACCGCCGCCCTGCCCGGCCTTCAGGCCTTTTTGACCACGCTGGAAAGCCGTTCGCCTGAGATCAAGCGCGAACTGGAACAGGGCCGCGACGAGGTCCGCATCATGACGGTCCACGCCTCGAAGGGCCTGGAGGCTCCCATCGTCTTTCTGGTGGATTCGGGCGGCAAGCCCGCCGACAGCAGGCATGTGCCGAAACTGCGGGCGCTGCCGCTTGAAAAGACCGTCGGCCCCCTGCCGCCCGCCCCCTTGTGGGTTTCGGGAAAATCGACCGCCAGCAATGCCGCGGAAACACTCAAGAGCTCGATCATCGAGGCCGCGCAGGACGAATACAGGCGATTGCTTTACGTCGGCATGACCCGCGCCGCCGACCGGCTGATCATCTGCGGATATCACGGCCTGCGCCAGCCGGCCTATCGGCACTGGCACCGCATGGCGGCCGAGGCGCTTGGCGCACGGTCCGAGGCAGTGGAGACCACCTACCGGGCGGCGGGCCAGGAGTGGGGTGGTGTGCACTTTTCCATCTCGGACGGCGCGATAACCGGCACGGCGACGCCGCCGGCGCAAGAGAGCGGTGAGCATGAGCCGCTGCCGGCCGGGCTCGGCCGGCCGCTCCCCGCTACGGCACGTTTGCCGCGGCCTCTCGCGCCCTCGGCCGCCGGCGTCATTGTCGATGGTGACGCGCGGTCCGGTGTCGCCGCATCGCCGATTTCCGGCGCAACGCCGCCGGCAGCCAGGCCGATGGAACGCGGCCGGCTCATCCACCGCCTGTTGCAATTGCTGCCCGCCGTGCCGCCGGATAAACGGGCCGCCGCCACCGGACGATATCTCCGGCGCGCCGTGCCGGACTGGCCCGAGGATGAGCGCGGCGCCATGGGCGCATCGGTCCTCGAAATACTCGCGGACGAAAGATTTTCAGGATGTTTCGCACCGGACAGCCGAGCCGAGGTGGCGGTGATGGGAACCCTGGAGGTGGCCGGCCGCGAGCGGGCCGTGTCCGCCCGGCTCGACCGTATCGCGGTCACGCCTGAAAAGGTCCTGATCGTCGATTACAAGACCAACCGGCAGCCGGCAACGCGCCTCGAAGACGTCCCGCCGGTCTATGTGCTTCAGATGGCGCTTTACCGCGCTCTCGTCCAGCCGCTCTATCCGGACCGTCCGGTCGAGCTGGCGCTGCTCTTTACCGAAGGCCCGGTCCTTCTGCCGCTGCCGGACGCCATGCTGGAGGTCGCGCTTGCCGGTCTGGAACGGGAATCGCCGCAGATATGAGTTTTCAAAAGAACTTTGCGCCGTTTGACAACAAAGTGACAGGCCGGTCCTTGAAATCGGCGGCCGCGTACAAGATATTAGCAACAACTAAAATGTTTGCGCCAGGCCGCGGACAGTGCAAAACGAAGGAGCTTAAGCCATGGCCACCGTCAAGGTCGATACATCCAACTTCCAGTCCGAGGTCCTCGAAGCCGCGGAACCCGTCGTGGTGGATTTCTGGGCGGAGTGGTGTGGACCCTGCAAGATGATCGCACCGAGCCTTGAGGAAATTTCCAGTGAAATGGCCGGCAAGGTCAAGGTCGCCAAGGTCAATATCGACGAGAACCCGGATATCGCCGTGAAATATGGGGTGCGGTCCATTCCGACACTGGCCATGTTCAAGGGCGGCGAGGTCGCCGACATCAAGGTCGGCGCATCTCCCAAATCGGCCCTGTCGAACTGGATCAGCGGCTCGGTCTGATCGAACCTTAATCGCTGAATTCAAACCGCATCGCCCGTCGGCGGTGCGGTTTTTTGAAACTCAGTCTTGAGTTGAAAGCACGGGTTTATTCTGGACAAGGAGTCATGGCGTCATGGACTTTAGCATACTTTGTATGGTTATCAGGATTGGGGTAGATCAACCTGAATGTTGTCAATAACATTGGTGATGAGGTTCAGTTGATCGATTGTGGGCAGAAGGTTGAGTTGGCCGTGTGCAACTTCATCTCTTACCTTTGCAATCTCAAACAGTTCTTTGGCGTCGAGTTGGTTTACTACACCTTCGCTCGCCAGAGCATTTACCAATGAAGCGGCTGTCAACGGGTGTTCTCCAACCAAACCCATGCGCTCACGCGCAGCAGCTTCCAACGTAGACCATGCAAATAGAAGCGCCGCACCAGAATCAATATTAGCTAGTTGCTGGGTTTTATGTGCCGCATTGCGGATCATTGCTCGCTCAAGTGAATACAGCTTTGGTTTTAGGGAAGAGAAGTAGATAACCCTTAGATCCCAGTCATCCTGTCCCTTAAGAAGACTTTGGAGTTTTCGAACTTTTTCGGCTTCCCGCTTTCCTTCGCGCTGAAATACCTCGATAAGCAATGATGGTTTAATACCAGTTGCAATGGCGTCAGGCTGGAAATCTTTCAAAAAATTTGGAAGCATCTTGGGGTCGGGATTGCGAACAAATTCGTAACCTTGCTCGCGAAGTATCGGCTCTAGGTGAGAAAGAGCATCTTGTTCAATTTCAACTGGCGTCATTGTCATTTACTCCACGCGGAGGTCATATGAAACTTTTATATAGACTACTGGTTGATCTGCAGAGAGTGCTTCCGCTAAAACATCCGTCGTATCACTTGCAATAACAAGTGGTCTATCAGGTTCAAACTTCTGAACAACAAGCCGTTCTACAAGAGAATCATCCAGGTAAATGTAGGCACTCATTGCATCAAGTATCAGTTTCGCGCTGTTATCAATATCACCTTGCATTTTAGCCTGCGGGAAAATGTAGATGGTTACTGCGACCGGTCCTTGGATTGTCCAGTGACCTTCGGGAAGACCCGGTAGAGCGGCGTTGCGTACGGTTTCTTTCCACTCTTCCCGCCTATTTGCATTGGCTGCTTGATGGCTTACTGCAACGCCATATACCACAAACTCAAAAGGTAGGTCTGGATACAAGGATTTAAAGCCGATCAACCAGCATCTTTAAGCAAGACCGCATCATCTCTTGTAATAGACCTCTGTCAACCGTTGTTCACTTATATGGGCACCAGCCCGTTTTCGGCCAGGACATCGCCGATGAGATAGAGCGAGCCGCCGATCAGGATGCGCGGCGGCGCTTCCATGTCCTTGAAATCCTCATGCATCATGGCGAGCGCCTGATACACATCCGCGGCCGGCTGCGACGACAGGCCGGCGCTTGCGGCGTCTTCGGCAAGGACAACCGGGTCGATTCCCGCCTCCGAGCCATGAACCGGAACGGTGTAGACGTGACGCGCCATGCCTGAAAAGGCGGTGAAATAGCCGACGGGGTCCTTGGTGTCGATCATGCCGCTGACGAGGAAAAGCGGCCGCTCCTTGCGTTCTTCGAGCTCGGCGAGCATTTCCGCAATGGCAAGGCCCGCAGCGGGATTATGGCCGCCGTCGATCCATATCTCGGCGCCCGCGACGGCCTTGTCGAGCAGCGGTCCGTCCGTGACGCGCTGCATGCGGCCGGGCCATTTCGCCCGTTGCAGGCCCTGCTCGATCGCCCGGTCGGAAATCGTGAAGCCGGCGGCCTTCAGGGCGCGTATCGCCGCGGCGGCATTTGAAAGCTGATGCCGGCCGGGGAGCTGCGGCAGCGTCAGATCGGACAGGCCCGTTTCGTCCTGATAGACAAGCCGCCCGTGCTCTTCATGCGCGTGGTAATCCTGCCCGTAGACACTCACCGTGCAGCCGAGCCGATCGGCCGTCGAGACCACAGTGTGGCGGGCCGCGTCTTCCTGCTGGAATCCGATCACGACCGGCACGCCGGATTTGATGATCCCGGCCTTTTCCGCGGCGATCAGCTCCACCCGGTCGCCGAGAAAGGCCTGATGGTCGAGAGATATGGGCATGATCAGACTGGCCGCCGGCTTTTTCATGACATTGGTGGCGTCGTACCGGCCGCCGAGCCCGACCTCCATGACGGTCGCGTCGGCGGGGTGCTCGGCAAACAGCAGGAAAGCCGTCGCGGTCAGGATTTCGAAGACGGTTATGGCTTCGCCGTCATTGGCTTTCGCCACGCGGCGGATTGCCTCGGCCAGCACGGCGTCATTCACCAACTGGCCCGGCCGCCCCCTTTCGCCGATGCGAAAACGCTCATGCCAGTGCACTAGGTGCGGTGAGGTGTGAACATGGACGGCAAGGCCCTCGGCCTCCAGGATGGCCCGGCAGAACGCCCCGGCCGACCCCTTGCCGTTGGTTCCGGCGATATGGATCACCGGCGGCAGTTTGTCCTGCGGATTGCCGAGTTTTTCCAGCAACCGCTCGATGCGCCCCAGCGAAAGGTCGTAACCTTTCGGATGCAGGCTCATCAGATGTTCGATTTCATCAGCCGCTGTTGTTTGCGTCACGATTTTCCGGTCCATTGGCCACGGCCTCAGCCGCCTCGGTGACGGGCATCGGCTCCGTTTCACTCTCGACAACCACCGCATCCGGCTGCGTGTCCGCGCCATCGGGCGCGGCGGCGCCGTCAATCCGGTGGGAAGGCTTCTTCATCATGATATTGAGAAGCCTGGCCAGGGTGTCGGGCAGGTCATGCCGTGTGACCACCATGTCGACCATGCCGTGTTCCATCAGATATTCCGATGTCTGGAAGCCCTCGGGCAGTTTTTCATGGATGGTCTGTTCGATCACGCGCTTGCCGGCGAAGCAGATTTCCGCGCCCGGTTCGGCAATATGAATATCGCCCAGCATGGCATAGGAGGCCGAGACGCCGCCCGTCGTCGGATTGGTCAGCACGACGATGTAGGGAAGGCCGGCCTCCTTCAGCATTTCCACGGCAACGGTGGTGCGCGGCAATTGCATCAGGGACAGGATACCCTCCTGCATGCGCGCGCCGCCGGAGGCCGCGAACATGATCAGCGGGCATTTCTGTTCGACCGCGACCTCGAAGGCGCGGATAATCGCTTCACCCGCCGCGACCCCGAGCGATCCGCCGATAAAGGAAAAATCATGGGCGCAGGCCACGGCCCGCACACCCTTGATCGTGCCGACGCCGGCGATGATGGAATCGTCCAGCCCGGTCTTTGCCCGCACGTCGCGCAGCCGGTCGGTATATTTTTTCGAGTCGCGGAACTTCAGTGGATCCTGAACCGCCTGCGGCCGTTCGATCTCTTCAAAGGCACCGTCGTCGAACAGATATTTCAGCCGTGCCTCGGCGGAAATCTTCATGTGATAGCCGGAGGCGGGAATGACCCACAGATTCTCCTCCAGATCCGTATGAAAGACCATTTCCCCGGTCTCGGGGCATTTGATCCAAAGGTTTTCCGGAACATCCCGGCGCCCGAGCATGGAATTGATTTTCGGACGCACAAAGCTGGTAATCCAGTTCACGGCGCAATACTCCAGGTCTTCAACAGCTTCAAACCGACAATGTGGGCATTTTACTCCGCAACCGCAAGGCGTGCGGTGTGCACACCCTTGGCCAGCGACCGAACGAGTTCGCTCACCCGTTCCGTCGTCGCGCCGGTCGCCGCGCCCGAACCGTCGAGCGAATCCGCGATTGCCTTGACGATCGCGGTTCCGACGACGACACCGTCCGCCGACGCGCCGATGGCCCGGGCCTGCTCGCCGGTTTTCACGCCGAAGCCGACGCAGACGGGAAGGTCCGTGTGGTCCTTGATCCGCGAAACCGCCGCGCCGACCTTGTCGGTATCCGGCAGGGCCGATCCGGTAATGCCGGTCATGGAGACATAATAGACGAAGCCCGACGTATTCGTCAGCACCGTGGGAAGCCGCTTGTCGTCCGTGGTCGGCGTGGCCAGGCGGATGAAATTGATGCCCTTTTCAAGCGCCGGCAGGCACAGTTCGTCATCCATCTCCGGCGGCAGGTCGACGACGATCAGCCCGTCGACCCCGGCGGCAACGGCATCGTCGAGGAACCGTTCGACACCGTAGATGTAGATGGGGTTGTAGTAGCCCATCATGACGATCGGCGTATCCTGATCCCCCTTGCGGAAGTCGCCGGCAAGCTGCAGCGTCTTGGCAAGCGTCTGTCCGCCCCTGAGTGCGCGCAGGCCGGCGGCCTGGATGGCCGGCCCGTCGGCCATCGGGTCGGAAAACGGCATGCCGAGCTCGATGATGTCTGCGCCGGCGCCGGGAAGCGCCCGCATGATGTCGAGAGAGGCCGCGTAGTCCGGATCGCCGCCCATGAAATAGGTCACCAGGGCCGGTCGGCCCTTATCGGCAAGCTTGGCAAAACGTTTGTCCATGCGAGTGGTCATCGCTACAGCTCCACGCCGAGATGTTTGGCGGCGGTAAAGACATCCTTGTCGCCCCGCCCGCACAGATTCATGACGATGATCTCGTCCTTGCCCATCGAAGGCGCCCGCTTGATCACTTCGGCGAGCGCGTGGGACGGCTCCAGCGCCGGAATGATGCCCTCGACGCGGGTCAGCCGCTGGAAGGCCTCCAGGGCTTCATGGTCCATGATCGGCACATATTCGACGCGCCCGCTGTCCTTCAGCCAGGAGTGCTCCGGTCCGATTCCGGGATAATCGAGCCCGGCGGAGATCGAATGACCCTCCTCGATCTGACCGTCGCCGTCCTGCAGCAGATAGGTGCGGTTGCCGTGCAGCACGCCGGGACTGCCCGCCGTCAGCGAGGCGCAATGCTCCTGTGTGTCGAGACCCTTGCCGCCCGCTTCGACGCCGACGATCCGGACCGATTCATCGTCCAGGAAAGGATGGAACAGGCCGATCGCGTTGGAGCCGCCGCCGACGGCCGCGACGATCATGTCCGGAAGGCGGCCTTCCCGCTCCAGCAGCTGTTCCTTGGCTTCCTGTCCGATCACCGACTGGAAATCGCGCACCATCTCCGGATAGGGATGCGGTCCGGCGGCGGTTCCGATCAGGTAATAGGTATTCTCGACATTGGTGACCCAGTCGCGCAAGGCTTCGTTCATCGCGTCCTTGAGCGTGCCGTTTCCGGCACGCACCGGGATGACCTCGGCGCCCAGCAGCTTCATCCGGAAAACATTGGGGGCCTGCCGCTCAACGTCGGTCGCGCCCATATAGACGACGCAGGGCAGGCCGAAGCGCGCCGCGACCGTTGCCGCGGCCACACCGTGCTGGCCGGCGCCCGTTTCCGCAATGATGCGGGTCTTGCCCATGCGCTTTGCCAGAAGGATCTGGCCAAGGCAGTTGTTGATCTTGTGCGAACCGGTGTGATTGAGCTCATCGCGCTTGAAGTAGATTTTCGCGCCGCCCAGCTCCACGGTCAGCCGTTCGGCAAAATAGAGCGGGCTTGGGCGCCCCGTATAATGGATGTTGAGACTGGTAAGCTCGGCCTGATAGTCCTGGTCCTCCTTCGCCCTGTCCCAGGCATCCTGAAGATCGAGGATCAGCGGCATCAGCGTTTCGGCGACAAAGCGTCCGCCGAAAATGCCGAAGCGGCCCTCTTCATCGGGCCCGGAACGGACCGAATTCGGTTTGGCTGGCTTGTTCAATTCTCACTCCTCAGGCGGGCAGGCGGCGTTCGGCACGCCGTACCGCGTCTAAAAAACCGGCAATGAGGCCGGGGTCTTTTTCACCCGGCGCCCGTTCGACACCCGATGAAACGTCGATGGCCGGAGCTCCGGTTCCGGCAATCGCCTCGCCGACATTGCCTGCGTTGAGACCGCCGGACAGCAGATAGTCGAGATCGGCGTCGAGGCCGGAAAGGATGCTCCAGTCGAAGGCGATCCCGTTTCCGCCGGGAAGGTCGGAGCCGGCCGGCGGCTTGGCGTCGAACATGAACAGGTCCGCCACCCCGGCATAGTCCCTGACGGCGTCAAGATCGGCGGCCTCGCGAACGGCGAACACCTTGATGACCGGCAAGCCGAAACGCCGTTTGATCTCAGCCACCCGTTCGTTGCTCTCGCTGCCGTGAAGCTGCAGGTAGTCCGGCTTGAGAATGTCAACGATTTCAGCAAGAAACGCGTTATCCGCGTTCACCGTCACGGCGACGATTTTTGCACGTCCCCGTGCCCGTGCGGCCACACGTCCCGCATCGCTCGCAGTGATGTTGCGCGGGCTCTTGGCAAAGAAAATGAAGCCGATATAGGCCGCGCCGCCCGCGAGGGCGGCGTCCACGGCCTCTGCCGTTTTCAGCCCGCATATCTTTACCGGAACGCTCATGGGGTGCTCGTCGCATGATTTCTTTTCCGAGTCGAGCATTTTGCTTGCCGTTTTCGGCTGAAATGAGCCGAACCGGTCGGCGCTTCAATCCAGGCCTAGCCCTTGAAATCGATGGAATGCAGCGCGGAACCGTTGCGTTTCAGCCAGGACTTGGCCTCGTCGGTATGCGGACACAGGCGCCTGCACAGCGACCAGAAGCGCGGCCCGTGATTCATTTCCTCAAGATGGGCGACTTCATGCGCGGCCAGATAGTCGATCACATGATCGGGCGCCATGACGATCCGCCATGAGAAGGACAGCCGGCCCTGCGCCGTGCACGATCCCCACCTGCTGCGTGTGTCCTTCATGCTGATGGCCGTGACGGTTCTGCCGAGTGCGCCCGCATGGCGCGCCACGGCCTCCTCCAGCTCCGTCCGCGCCAGCTTTTTGAGAAAATCCGCCGTGCGCCGGCCCAGATGTTCCGGTGCGCCGCCGACAAACAGAACCGGCTTGCCGTCAATCTCGCCGGTCGCGGTCACGCCGCGCGCCTTGCCGGTGCGCACGATCCGGTGGGCGATGCCGCGAATACTGATCTCGCCGCCCTCGATGACGGCGCTGGATTTGGGCATTTTTGCGAGCTTTGCGGCAAGCCAGCCGTGATGCCGCTGAAGGAAGCTGTCGATCTCCCTGTCGGCAATGCCGACGGGCACGGACATTCGCAGTGCCTTGCCCCCCGGCTCGATGCGCAGCGTCAATCGTTTCGCCCGCTCGTTTTCGCTGATAGTCAGCGGCAGGCGCCGTCCCGCAACGGCAATATCGCGGCCGCGGGCCGGGCGCTTTCGAGCCGGTTTCGAACGTCTCTTCAGACCGAACATGAAGGCTCTTTAAGCGATTCTCGACAGACAAAAAAGGCGCCCGGGAGGGGCGCCAGCTTTTGAGACATTGTGTGGGAAGAATTATTCTTCCGGATCGTGATCGACCGTCCGGCCCTTTTTTCGTCTGGCCATGAAACGGTCGAAGTCCTTCTGGTCCTTGGCCCGCCGCAACTCTCTCATATATTCGTCGAATTCTTCGCGTGCCTCGTCAAGCTTGCGGCGCTCTTCGGCGAGGCGTTCCAGTTCCGCCGCGCGCCATTCATCGAAGGCGACGTTGCCGGTCCGGGTGTAATAGGTGCGACGCGAGCGCTTGCAGCCGGCAAACATATCGTCGGTCGCCTTGTTCACATCCCGCTTGAAGCCGTCGAGCCGATCTCCCCAGATGATATAGGCAAGCATGGCAAGGCCCAGAGGCCAGAATACGACAAAGCCAAGCACCATCAGTCCGATGGTCAAGGGTGTCCAGGCAGGACGCAGCATTGTGGTATTGGTCATCGATAAGCCCTTTGAGTAGGAAACGACAGACATTGCCGTTTACGCTTTTTGATGTGGGGGCAAACCGGCGCGATTCAAGAAATTGCCAGCAAGAAATTTGTTAAGCTTTTGAAAAAGTGCCAAATTCTCTATGAGCGAGCATTTTTTGAGTGCTTGCATTTGCTCCAGATTGTAACTCATAATTGAACGGTTATGGCTAAGCGGCACTACACAATCTACTGCGACGAATCCGCCAAAAAGGGGCGATACTATTCGAACTTTTATGGGGGCGCTCTCGTAAGGGCTGAAGATAGGCAGTCCATCGAAGATTTGCTTTATGCAAAGAAAGACGAATTAAACATCTCTGGCGAAATGAAATGGACCAAAATCACAAAAAACTACAGCGAAAAATACATTGAGTTCATCAGGCTATATTTCGAATTCGTGAAAAGCGGTCGAATAAAAATTAGAATTATGTTTACACATAATTACAAAAGAGCAAAAAACCTCACTGATGAGCAAAGAAAAAAGCAATATTTCCTTCTATATTATCAAATGTTAAAGCACTCGTTCGGATTGGCATACTCAAATCCGAATCTGCTAGACAGAATATATATAACTACCCTTTTAGATCAAATACCTGATACAAATGAAAAAGTAGAAGAATTTAAAGAATATATATCAAAAATTGGAAATACAGCTCAGTTCCGAGGAAAAGGTGTTTTCTTCATTCACGATCAGATCGCTGACGTAGATTCAAAAAAGCATAGTATAATGCAGGGCTTGGATATTATATTAGGTTCTGTGAATTTTAGACTTAACGATCATCACAAAGATAGGCCGCCAGGAAGTAGGACAAGATCAAAGAGAACTATCGCTAAGGAAAAAGTATATAAGGAAATCAATCGGCAAATAAGAGTAATATATCCGAACTTTAATGTGGGAGTAAGTACGGGCACAACGACAGAGTCAGATCGGTGGAAACACCGGTATCGTCATTGGTGTTTTCTTCCCGCTGAATTTGAAATTGACAATGACGCGGTAAAGCCCCGCTAATGCCTACATCAATAATCCTAGTGAAACTAGAACCTTCGGCAAAAGCAGGGCTCACGAATCAATATATAGCGATTTGATAAAAAATCAATTACTACCACTTGACAATCAGTGGAGAATCGAGTCGGCGCGGCGAGTGTGCCGCCTATGATGGCGCAAGAGAGTTCGCGCCGCGGATGCTAACCGCTTTTCCTGCGCCTGATCAGCCGCGGTTTCGAAACCGGCCTTTTGTCCACATCGTGTGTGCGGATGAAATCCATGATGCGCGGGGCGATCTCAGCGCGGAAGCGGGAGCCGTTGAAAACGCCGTAGTGACCGACGCGCGGCTGCATGTAATGCACCCGCATATCCTCCGGTATGTTCACGCAAAGGTGGTGTGCCGCTCGGGTCTGGCCGACGCCGGAAATGTCGTCGTTCTCGCCTTCCACCGTCAACAGGGCCACCGATTTGATGGCCGCGGGCTCGACAAGCTCGTCGCGATGCATGAACGCGCCCTTCGGCAGCGCATGCTCGATGAACACGGTCTCGACCGTCTGCAGATAGAACTCCGCCGTCAGGTCCATCACCGCCAGATATTCGTCATAGAATTCGCGGTGCTTCTCCGCCGAATCGCCGTCATTTTCCACCAGGTGCTGGAAGAAATCCTTCTGGGCGATCATGTGTTTGTCGAGATTCATCGACATGAAGCCGGACAGCTGCAGGAAGCCCGGATAGACCTCGCGCATGAAGCCGGGCTGCGGCCATGGCACGCGCATGATCACATTGTCGCGGAACCACTCGATGGGCTTGGTCTCCGCCAGCGCGTTGACGGCGGTCGGATTGATGCGCGTGTCGATCGGTCCGCCCATCAGCGTCATGGACCGCGGGGCCATCGGGTCGCCGCGCTTTTCCATCACCGCCACGGCGGCAAGCACGGGCACGGAAGGCTGGCAGACCGCCATCACATGCGTGTCGCTGCCCAGATGGTGCAGCATCCCGATGATGTAGTCGACAAAATCGTCAAGATCGAAGAAGCCGTCCGTCAACGGCACCATGCGCGCGTCGACCCAGTCGGTGATGTAGACATCGGCTCTCGGCAGCAGAGTCTCGACCGTGCCGCGCAGCAATGTGGCGTAGTGCCCGGACATGGGCGCGACGATCAGGATCTTCGGCCCCGGTTTGCCCTTTATCGGCAACGCCCGGTGAAAATGGATCAACTTGCAGAACGGCTTTTCCCAGACGATGTCCTCATGCACCGGGACCGTCTGCCCGTTCACATTCGTCTCTTTGATGCCGAATTCCGGCTTTCCGTAGCGCCGCGTGGTGCGCTCGAAGACCTCGAGCCCGGCGACCATCGTGCGGCCGGCCGGCGTTTGCGATATCGGGTTCAGGGGGTTTGTATAGGCCAAACGCATGGCATCCGCCGCCGCGCGCCACGGCGACATGGCGGCGTGGCTCAATTCATAGAGCTGGTAGAACATCTATCCGCACCCCTCTGGCCTGTTTGTTTCGGGGAGAACCCCCATATGGAGGCACAGCTCGTCCCCACAAGCCCCCGAATCATCACGTTTTTGTGCAGCGCAACGCGAATGGTGCGACAGCCTAACAGTTTTCTGCTGCGGCGCAACAGTCCGTTAACCACTTTGATTCGCAAGTGTCTTTATCGTGCAACAGGTGTCGCGGGCCTGCGTCAGATGTCCAGATTTGCGACGTTCAGGGCGTTTTCCTGGATAAAGTCGCGTCTCGGCTCGACCTCGTCTCCCATCAGGCGGGCAAACAGGCCGTCGGCATCGGTGGCGTCGCTGATCTTCACCTGCAGCAATGTGCGCGCATTGGGATCAAGCGTTGTTTCCCAGAGCTGGTCGGCGTTCATTTCGCCAAGACCCTTGTAGCGCTGCATGGTCAGGCCCTTGCGGCCGATGGAGAAGATCGTGCCGAGCAGGGCGCTCGGCCCGGTGACGGCCGTGGACTCCTCCTTGCGGATCAGTTTCGCCGGCCCGGAATAGACCTCCTGCAGGAGCGCCGTCATCTGGTCGATACGCCGTGCGTCTGCCGATGCGATCAGATTGGCGTCGATCAGGTGCGATTCCTTGACGCCGCGCACGGTCCGTTCGAGACGCAGACCGCCGTCTTCGCCGATATGGCCGCTCCAGCCGCGCTCGGTTTCTTCCGAGATCGTGTCGAGGCGTTTGGCCGTCTCATCCGCCTTTTGCTGGGCCAGGGCGCTGCCGTTCATCAATTCGAGATTGAGTGCGCCGACAATCGCCGCCTGTTCGATGATCGTCCGGTCGTATCGCGAATGCAGGCCCTTGATGAGCTGGCGCAGTCTGAGGGCATCGGCGATGACGCCGCGCAAATCCTCGCCCGTGCGCACTTCGCCATTGTCGAGCTCAAGGGCGGAATCTTCCAGCCCGACGCCGATCAGATAGTCCTCGAATGCCTTCTCGTCCTTCAGATATTGCGCCGACTTGCCGCGCGTGACCTTGTAGAGCGGCGGCTGGGCGATGTAGAGGTGCCCGCGCTCCAGAAGTTCCGGCATCTGCCGGAAGAAGAAGGTCAACAGCAGCGTGCGGATGTGGGCGCCGTCGACGTCGGCATCCGTCATGATGATGATCTTGTGATAACGCAGCTTTTCCGGATTGAATTCGTCCTTGCCGATGCCGGTGCCGAGCGCCGTGATCAGCGTGCCGATCTCCTGGCTGGACAGCATCTTGTCGAACCGGGCGCGCTCGACATTGAGGATCTTGCCGCGCAGCGGCAGGATGGCCTGGTTTTCGCGCGAACGGCCCTGTTTGGCCGATCCGCCGGCCGAATCGCCCTCGACGAGGAACAGCTCCGACTTTGCCGGATCGCGTTCGGAACAGTCGGCGAGCTTGCCCGGCAAGGAAGCGACATCGAGCGCGCCCTTGCGCCGGGTCAGCTCACGCGCCTTGCGTGCGGCTTCGCGGGCTGCCGCCGCTTCCACCACCTTGCCGACCAGAATTTTCGATTCCTGAGGGTGTTCCTCCAGCCACTGGTTGAGCGCCTCGGCGACGAGGCTTTCCACCACCGGCCGCACCTCCGACGAGACGAGCTTGTCTTTGGTCTGCGAGGAGAATTTCGGATCGGGCACCTTGACCGACAGAACCGCCGTCAGCCCTTCGCGGCAATCATCGCCCGTCAGCGACACCTTTTCCTTCTTCGTCAGGCCCGAACTGTCGGCATAGGAAACGATCTGGCGTGTCAGCGCCCCGCGGAAACCGGCCATGTGCGTGCCGCCGTCGCGCTGCGGGATGTTGTTGGTGAAACACAGAACATTCTCGTGGTAGCTGTCGTTCCACCACATGGCGACTTCGACCGTGATGCCGTCCTTTTCGCCGGCGATGGCGATGGGCTCCTCGACCAGCGGTTTCTTGTTCCTGTCCAGATATTTGACGAAGGCCTGAATACCGCCGTCATAGACCATCTCGTCGCGGCGCACATCGGAATGCCGGTTGTCGGTCAGTGTGATGCGGACGCCCGAATTCAGGAATGCGAGCTCGCGCAGCCTGTGTTCCAGCGTGCCATAGTCGAAATCCGTCATGGTGAAGGTGTCGGTCGACGGCAGAAAACTCACCTCCGTGCCGGTCTGGTCGCCGGCATCGCCTGTCACCGTCAAAGGACCGTCCGCGACGCCGTGGGTGAAGCTCATCTCGTGGATCTTGCCCTTGCGGCGGATTTTCAGCTTCAGCGAGACCGACAGCGCGTTGACGACGGAGACGCCGACACCGTGCAGGCCGCCCGACACCTTGTAGGAGTTCTGGTCGAACTTACCGCCGGCGTGAAGCTGGGTCATGATCACTTCCGCGGCCGAAACACCCTCCTCGGGGTGCATATCGGTGGGAATGCCGCGTCCATTGTCGGTCACCGTGCACGAGCCGTCGGCATCGAGCGTCACGGTCACGTCCGTTGCGTGACCGGCCAGCGCCTCGTCGATGGCATTGTCGACGACCTCATAGACCATGTGATGCAGGCCCGACCCGTCATCCGTGTCGCCGATATACATGCCCGGACGCTTGCGCACCGCATCGAGGCCCTTGAGGACCTTGATGGAATCGGCGTCATATTCCGGCTTAGCCGAATTTTCGTTTTCGGGCATATCGCTCATTAATGGTGATCTTTCCTGGGTAGACTACGGCCGAATGGGTGATGGCGCGAATCACCGGCCCCTTTTGAGGTAATATAATGAATTCAGGCGCAAAATCCAAATCCAAGCTACAGGCTGAAGGGGCGGCAAGACAAGCGTTTTCCGCCGTTTTTGCCGATGATTCGTTTCGCTGGCGCTCCGCCGGTCCTATATTGAGCTCCGGAGCTCGAAAAGATCATGGATGCAGCCGTTCAACCCTACGCGATCGGCCGGTTTCAGTATCCGCCCTTCGGGTGTCGGCCCGCGCGTGTGCATCGGCGCGACCTTCGCGCTTCAGGAGATTGTCCGCAATGCCGGTTTGGGCCCGTGGCGTCAAGCTGCACCGCAAACCGTTGCGAATTGAACAGCAGGGAGTGCGATATGGAAGGACGGATTGCCGTTGTCACCGGCGCTGCGCAGGGCATAGGGTTTGCCGTTGCCCGGCGGCTTGCCGGGCTTGGGGCGGCCGTGGTCAGCTGGGACATCGATCCCGGCAACACCCGGGCGATGCAAAGCCTTGGCGAAAAAGCCCATGCCGTCGCGTGCGATATTACCGACGGCGCATCTGTCGAAAAGGCCTATGAGGCGACCTGCGCGCTCGCCGGCGTGCCGACGATCCTTGTCAACAGCGCCGGGATTGCGGGGCCGAACGCGCCGCTCGATACCTATGACGTCTCCGCCTGGCATCAGGTCATCGACATCAATCTGCACGGAACCTTTTACGTCAACCGCGTCATCGTCAGGGGCATGAAGGCCGAGGGCTACGGCCGTATCGTCAATGTCGCATCAATCGCGGGCAAGGAAGGCAATCCGAACGCCTCGGCCTATTCGGCCTCGAAGGCGGCGGTCATCGGCCTGACCAAATCGTTGGGCAAGGAACTGGCCGGGCTCGACATTGCGGTCAATTGCGTCACCCCCGCCGCCGCGCGCACCCGCATTTTCGACCAGATGAGCCAGGAGCATATCGATTACATGCTCGGCAAGATTCCGCGCGGCCGGTTCCTCGAGGTTGAGGAAGCGGCAAAGATGATCGTCTGGATGGTGTCGCCCGACAATTCATTCACCACGGGCGCGGTGTTCGACCTGTCCGGTGGACGGGCGACCTACTGATAATCGGTGAAACGGAGTGTCAGCCGTTGCCGCTGGCCGAATCGGCGCAGTTGTCGATGCCGTAGGCGGCATTACAGCCGCTGTCGCTGCTCATTCCGGCCTTTGGTGCGAGAAATGCCGCGGCCAGTATGACGGCGCCAGCAATGATAAACGATGAAAAAATAGCCCTGCCCATCATTTTTTGTTCTGTCATGAACCCGAAACCCGTCTTATCCCCAACAGCGGATTTGACTGAAACTGCCCCCTTTCCGCAAACGGAAGCCTCGCCGAGAGCGGCGAAGCCGAGTGTACCAGTCAATTCCTAATGATTTGCGACAGCATGTAAGCGCTGTCTCAATCCTGTTCAATAGTATTTCCTTAATATTCAGTAAACAATGTTAACGCCACGGTAGATCATTCCGGCGGAAAGGGCTGTCAGGGCGACTTTGAACGCCAGCCGGAATCCCTTTTCCGGCATTGCGCTCAGAAGCTTCGATCCGGCGAGCGTGCCGGCAAAGCCGCTGACGATCATCAGGGCGATCAGCGGCAGCCACGGCCCGAAGGCAAAGCCGACGACGGCAAAACCGATGATCTTGAAGCCGTGCTGTGCGCTCGTGAGTGCGGCGAGCGAACCGACAAGTGTCTGCCTTTGCGGGAAACTGTTGGAAAGCAGCGCAGCATTGATCGGGCCGGTGGCCCCGAAAAACATCCCGAGAAAGGTCGTCAACGCTCCGATTGCGGCAAGGCCACGCAACCTGATCGCAGCCAACCGGCGGATCGGGATCCAGGTCGATGCGATAATGAAAAGGCCAAGGCCGATCAGGACAAGCCCGCTGTTCATCCGCACCGCGATCGCCGCGCCGGCGGTGGCGCCGAAGACGGCGCCGGCGGAAAAGGCGGCAATGCGCGGCCAGTCGATATGCGCGCGCAATATGATTGTCCGGCCCGCATTGGAGCCGAACTGCACGGCGCCGTGCACCGGAATCAGTGCCGCGGCCGGCACGAGATAGGACATCAGGGCGATCATCGTGGCTCCGCCGCCGATGCCGACAGATGCCGCGATGAACGATGTGACAAAACTCGCCGCGATCAAAAGCACCGCGAAATGTGCCTGGACGCTCTCGGGAAACAGCAGATCGAGCAGAGATTCCAAACCGGCCGCGGGATCAGATGGACAGGTCTTTTGTAAACTGCCCGGCGGGCTTGAAGCGCACCAGATAGGACGGCAGGATCGCTTCGAGGGTGGTTTCCTCGATGCCGAGACCGGCAAGGGTCCGCCCGTCCTTCTTCGCCTCGTCTGAAACAACGTTGTCCTTGCGCAGCAAAACAACCTGATCCTGTGTCAGCACGGGATCGATGAGCGGCACGTTCTGCATGATCCGGCCAAGCAGGCCGGCGGCCCAGAACGGGATCGGCATGAACATGCGCTTCCGGCCGATCATCTGCAGCAGCAATTCGAGGCATTGTCTGAAATCGAGGACCTCCGGCCCGCCCAGTTCCCATGTCCGGCCGGGTTCGATGGTTCCGTCAACGCTTCTCGCCACCACTTCGGCAACGTCGCCGACATAGACCGGCTGGAACCGTGTCTTGCCGCCGCCGATCAGCGGCAGCGCCGGGGAAAACCGTGCCATCTCACCGAATTTGTTGAAGAACCCGTCCTCCGGACCGAAGACGATCGAAGGCCGCACAATGGTGGCGTCCGGAACGATCTTCCGAACGGCTTCCTCGGCCCGGCCCTTGCTGCTCGCATATTGCGACTGCCCGGCACTGTCCGCGCCGATGGCCGACATATGCGTCAGGCCGATGCCTTCCGCGCGACAGGCTTCCGCCACCGCCTGGGCTCCGAATTGCTGGACGCTGTCGAAATTGTTGCGGCCGCTTTCAAAAAGGATGCCGACGAGGTTGACCGCATGGTCCGAGCCCTTGACGGCCCGGTCGACCGATGCGCGGTTGCGCAGATTGGCCTGGATCGCGGCGATCTGCCCGACATTGCCGAGGGGTTGCAGGAAGCCCGCAAGGTCGGGCCTGCGAACGGCGACGCGTATATTGTAGCCGCGTTTGGCCAGCGCTTGCACGACATAGCGCCCCACAAAACCGGAACCGCCGAATACCGTGACCAGTTTGGGTTCGTTGCTCAAAGTCATGTTCGCTTTCCGCGGTAAACGCCTTATCAGGCTGTTTCTTAGTCAAAAGGGCGCACAAGGTGAAGTGCCCGTGGACCGCATCACATATAGCGCTGAATCGCGCGGAGCGGCAGGGCCTGTCAGCGGGCGTTCAGCGGCAATATCGATATCGGCAAACTGGGCCGCCGCCGCCTTGTCGAGGTCATGAACCCGCGGCTCTTCCCCTGTCCGCATGGGCCGGACCGGATAATCTGAAGCCCGTATCCGCTCAGGGTTCATGGCCCTCGACCAGCAACATGGTGGCGTCCGCGCAGGTCTGACGGATCGCCTTGGCGGCCTGGTATTCCTTTGAATCGTAGCAGGCGCGCGCATCCTCCATCGATGCGAATTCGATCACCACGTTGCGGGCGCGCGGTTCGCCCTCCAGCACATCGACGGCGCCGCCACGAGCCAGAAACCTTGCGCCGTGGCGTTCAAACGCGGGCCGGGCGGTCGAGACATAATCCTTGTAGCGTTCGGGATCCTTCACCTCGACGCTGGCGATCCAGTAGGCTTTCGACATGGTTTCCTCCTATTGTTCACGACACCGTTTTTACGCCGGAACGCCGTCCATCTCCGACAAGATGGCGTTCGCCGCGGCGAGCGGGTCAGGTGCGGCGACCACCGGGCGGGCGACAACCAGATGGCTGGCGCCGCTGCGCAGCGCATCGGCCGGCGTCACGACACGTTTCTGGTCGCCATGGTCCGCCCCGGCCGGCCGGATGCCGGGTGTGACGACGGCCATATCCGGGCCAACGGTCTCGCGCACCGCCGCAGCCTCGGACGCCGAGCAGACAATGCCGCCCATACCGGCTTCGAACGCCTGCCGCGCGCGCTTCAGGACCAGCGTTCGAGCGTCGTCTGCATAGCCCGCCTCCTTTACGTCCATATCGTCCATCGACGTGAGGACGGTCACCCCAAGCAGGCAAAGCTGCGATCCCCGCGCCGCTTCGACAGCCGCGCGCATCGCCTTCGGATAGGCGTGCAGCGTCAGCATGGTGACGTTCATTTTGACAATGTTCTCGACGCCTTTGGCGACGGTGTTGTCGATGTCGAGCAGTTTCATGTCGAGGAAAACGCGTTTGCCGTCGGCAATGAGGTCGCGCGCGAACCCCAGGCCTCCGGCAAAGGCAAGCTGATGGCCGATCTTGTAGAACCCGACCGTATCGCCGAGTTTTGTCACGATGGCCGCCGCCTTGTCGGTGGTCGGAACGTCCAGGCCGACGATCAGGCGTGATCCGGCATCCTGCATGATTGGCTTCTCCCCGTGTGTTCAGGTGGTATCCCGCGTCACGGTCTAGACCGTGACGCGGACGGGGGCAAGGACGTGTGCCCGCGAAAACGGATGCGGCGGACCGCACTCAGACGGAAGAGGCGTGCCGTCTGCAATGGTCGACCAGGGACCGGCAGGTCCTCTCGAGCATTGCGGCGGTTCGCTCGTCGGCAATGCCGCCATCGGCACCGAAGGCGTCGGAGGCGCCGCCAACGGCGCACTGCTCGGTGATGACCTGACAACCGACGGCCATCATGACCGCCCGCAACTGATAGAGGCTGCGGATGCCGCCGAGCTTTCCGTTCGAGGCGGCGCCAAGGGCCACATAGCGGCCTTGCCAGGGCTTGACGGCCTGCCCGTCCATGGTGCGGATGAGACTGACCCAGTCGACGGTGTTTTTCACCAGCGGCGGTATCGAGGCGTTGTATTCCGGGCTGGCGATGAAAACGCCGTCATGATCCGCAATCAGGCGCCCGAGATCCATCGCCGCCTTCGGGATGCCCTCGTCGTTCTTCAGGTCTTCATTGACAAGCGGCATCGGATAATCGGTGAGCGACACCCGGGTTGCGCTGGCCCCGAGGCCGCTCAAGACCTTCTGCGCCGCTTCGGCAAGCCTGGCATTGATCGATGTCTTCTTGACCGAGCCGGCAAAGACGAGAATGCGCGGCGACCCGGCCGCTTCTGTGCTGTTCATCCCTCGCCCCTCCTGTAGAGCCACATCTGTGCCGGCGGGATATTTCTGAACTCCCAGCCGAACCGTTTGACCGTGTAGTGACCGCGTCCGGGCGGAATGGGCGGCAGCGGACCGTAGCAGAACTGCAGGAACGGCCGGCCGGCGGGAATGCGGCCGAGCGCGTCCTCAAGCAGCTTCAGGCGGTCGGCGACCGGAAAGTTGAGCAGCGGCAGGCCGGAGATGACACAGTCGAAGCTGGCCGAACGCAACGCTCCCAGCGTCTCTTCAAGCCGGAATGCATCGCCGTGAATGAATGTGATATCAGGCATGTCCTTTTTCAGATGCCTGCAGAACTCTTCGGAATATTCGATCGACACCAGCCGTTCCGATACGATGCCGCGCCGCAGGATCGCTTTTGTGACCACGCCGGTTCCGGGCCCCAGCTCCAGAACCGGAAGTCCGGAGGCCGGGTTGGCGACGCTCGCCATGCGCCGCGCCATGAAAACCGACGTCGGCACGATGGCGCCGACGGATTTGGGCTGGCTCATCAGGCCCTTGAAAAAACGGAATTTTCGACCGAATTTGTCGGCAACGTGTTGCTGCAGGTGTTGCCGCATCCGTCTATTCGCTCAGCGTGTCGAAAAAGTGCCGCATCTTGGAAAAGAACCCGTGCGATTCCGGGTTGTTGTCGTGCGACGACAGCGCTTCGAATTCTTCCAGCAGCTCACGCTGTTTCTTGGTCAGCCGCTGCGGTGTCTCGATCGAGATCTGGATGTAGAGATCGCCGGTCTGCGAGGACCGCAGGACCGGCATGCCTTTCGACTTGAGCCGGAACTGTCGTCCCGCCTGTGTCCCTTCCGGCACCTTCACCCGGGTCTTCGCCCCGTCGAGCGTGACGACGTCGAACTGGCCGCCGAGCGCGGCGGTGGTCATGGAAATCGGCACGATGCAGTAGAGATCGGCGCCGTCGCGCTGGAAAAACTCGTGCGGCTTGACCGACAGGAAGATGTAGAGATCGCCCGACGGGCCGCTGCGCAGGCCCGCCTCGCCCTCGCCGGCAAGGCGAATGCGCGTGCCGTCCTCGATGCCGGCCGGGATATTGACCGACAGCGAGCGCTCTTCGGTGACCCGGCCCTGTCCGGAACATTTGGGGCAGGGATCGGAAATGGTTTCGCCGCGGCCATGGCAGGTCGGGCACGTGCGTTCGACCGAGAAGAAGCCCTGGGAGGCGCGCACGCGGCCGGAGCCGTGACAGGTGGCGCACGTGACCGGCTGGCTGCCGGGCCTGGCGCCGGAGCCCGAACACTCTTCGCACTGGACCGAGGTCGGCACGCGGATCTGCGCGGTCTTGCCGGCAAAGGCCTCCTCGAGCGTGATCTCCATATTGTAACGCAGGTCGGCGCCGCGTTCGCGGCCGCCGGCGCTTCGGCGGGATCGTCCGCCGCCCATCATCTCGCCGAATATATCCTCGAAAATATCGGAGAAACCACCGGCACCGCCGCCAAATCCGCCACCGAAGCCACCCGGACCGCCCTGTTCGAACGCGGCATGTCCGAACTGATCGTAGGCGGCCCGCTTCTGCGGGTCCTTCAGCGTCTCATAGGCTTCGTTGATTTCCTTGAACCGGCGCTCGGCGTCCGTGTCGTCGGGATTCTTGTCCGGATGATACTTCATCGCGAGACGACGGAAGGCGCTCTTTAAATCCTTGTCGCTGGCGCCCTTCGATACGCCCAGAATCTCGTAGAAATCAGTCTTGGCCATCAATGTGCTCCGCGGAACGAAATACGCCTGTCACTGTCCGGTTGTCTTGTGCAATGGCTCCAGGGATACGCCCGGCGGAATGATTGAATGGATTTTGCGGCAATGTCAAAAGCCGGTCTCCCGAAACCCGACCGGATTACACAGCCGGTGCGCCGCCTCGGCAAGGGGCGCACCGGCTGGCCGGTTAAGCCGACTTTTTCTCGTCGTCGTCGTTGATTTCCTCGAAATCGGCATCGACGACATCCTCTCCGGATGCGGCGGCGTCGGCCGCTGCGTCGGATTCGGCGGTTTCAGCCTGCTGGGCCTCGTACATGGCCTGGCCGAGCTTCATCGAAACCTCCGCGAGGGTCTGTGTCTTGGCCTTGATGTCCTCGGCGTCGGGCTCTTCAGCTTCCACGGCAGCTTTCAGGGCCGCGAGTGCATCGCTGATCGCGTTCCGGTCCTCTTCACCAACCTTGTCGCCATAGTCGGCCAGCGACTTCTCGGTCGAATGGATGAGGCTTTCGGCCTGGTTCTTTGCCTCGACCGCATCGCGCCGCGCCTTGTCGGCCTCGGCATTGCTCTCGGCGTCCTTGATCATCTGCTCGATGTCGTCGTCGGACAGGCCTCCGGATGCCTGGATGCGGATCTGATGCTCCTTGCCGGTGCCCTTGTCCTTGGCCGACACGTTGACGATGCCGTTGGCGTCGATATCGAAGGTCACTTCGATCTGCGGTACGCCGCGCGGCGCCGGCGGAATGCCGACCAGGTCGAACTGGCCAAGCATCTTGTTGTCGGAAGCCATTTCGCGCTCGCCCTGTGCGACGCGAATGGTGACCGCATTCTGATTGTCCTCGGCCGTCGAGAAGACCTGCGACTTCTTGGTCGGGATCGTCGTGTTCCGGTCGATCAGACGGGTGAACACACCACCGAGGGTTTCAATACCCAGCGACAGCGGCGTCACGTCGAGCAGCAGGACATCCTTGACGTCGCCCTGAAGCACGCCGGCCTGGATGGCGGCGCCCATGGCGACGACCTCGTCCGGGTTCACGCCCTTGTGCGGCTCCTTGCCGAAGAACTTCTTCACGACTTCCTGGACTTTCGGCATGCGGGTCATGCCGCCGACAAGAACCACCTCGTCGATCTCGCCCGGCTGGATGCCGGCATCCTTGATCGCCGCCTTGCACGGATCGACCGTGCGCTGGACCAGATCCTCGACCAGGCTTTCGAACTTGGCGCGCGAAAGCTTCATGGTCAGGTGCTTCGGTCCGCTCTGGTCGGCGGTGATGAAGGGCAGGTTGATTTCGGTCTGGGCCGACGAGGACAGTTCGATCTTGGCCTTCTCGGCGGCTTCCTTGAGGCGCTGCAGGGCCAGCTTGTCGTTCTTCAGATCGACGCCCTGATCCTTCTTGAACTCGGTGGCCAGATAATCGACCAGCCGCATGTCGAAGTCTTCACCACCCAGGAAGGTGTCGCCGTTGGTCGACTTGACCTCGAAGACACCGTCGCCGATCTCGAGGACCGAGATGTCGAACGTGCCGCCACCCAGGTCATAGACCGCGATGGTTTTGCCTTCCTTCTTGTCGAGACCGTAGGCGAGCGCCGCCGCTGTCGGCTCGTTGATGATGCGAAGAACCTCAAGACCGGCAATCTTGCCGGCATCCTTGGTGGCCTGACGCTGGGCGTCGTTGAAGTAGGCCGGCACCGTGATGACGGCTTTCTCGACGGTTTCACCGAGATAGCCCTCTGCCGTTTCCTTCATCTTCTGAAGGATCATCGCCGAAATCTGCGACGGCGAATAGCTGGTGCCTCCGGCTTCGACCCAGGCATCGCCATTGTCCGCCTTGACGATCTTGTAGGGAACCAGGCCCTTGTCCTTTTCGACCATCTTGTCGTCATAGCGGCGACCGATCAGTCGCTTGACGGCGAAAAGCGTGTTTTCCGGATTGGTGACAGCCTGGCGCTTGGCGGGCTGTCCGGTGAGGCGTTCTCCATCGTCGCTGAATGCAACCATGGACGGCGTTGTGCGGGCGCCTTCCGCGTTCTCTATGACCTTGGCGTCGGTTCCGTCCATGACGGCGACGCAGGAATTGGTGGTTCCCAGGTCGATACCAATAACTTTTGCCATTTGTACATTCTCCTTGAAGCGAACTGTCAGGACCCTTGGAGGCGTTCCTTGTGACAGTCCCTAGCGGTATATCCCCCAGCGTCCGGCAGGGCGCCGTAGTTGAAGGGTATATAAGAAAGCCGTTATGGGACTGCAAGGCAGGATTCGGATTCGACCTTCGCTCTTTGCGTGACCGCCGATAGCATTGCAGACAGGGGTCTGAAAAGCCCTGAATCGCGGCTTGAGGGATTTTTTGAACAGTGCGCAATCAAAGGGCGATCCTGCCTTTTCGAATCAATCTAAAGGCGTGACCGTTACAGCCGGCGCTAGAAGCGGTATCCCATGCGCCCGCCGACCGCTTCGAGACCGACATTGAAATCCGCGATGCTGGCATTGGAGAAGTGGTTGTAGAAGACTTCGATCAACAGCGCCGGTGTGATGTCGATTCCGACGCTTGCCTGAATGTGGAACAGCCAGTTCGAGCCGAGATCCTTGGTTATATTGGTCGTTGTGTTGGTGGTGACCCGCGAGTCGGCCCAGGCTCCGCCGCCGCTGAACCCGACATAAAGCCAGGGTGCCAGATGAACCTGCCAGTTCAGACCGGTATAGACGGTGTTGACCGGATTGTCCGAAATGGCGATGTCCGTGCCGATATACGGGCGCGGCGACCCTATGGCATCGAGAAAGTAGGGTGAAGGCGCCAATATCTCGGCATTGATAACAGCACCGTCGAAACTGTTGGCGGAAGCCGGTCCCTGATCGAAGGCGCCGCCGCCGAAGCGCGCCTCCCATTTCTTGGCATATTTGCCGATCTCGATCCGGTTGAAGTCACCATCGGACGCCAGCGCAACTGTGCCCCAACACAGTTGCGCCATGCCCAACGCGGCGATCCCAGGAAGAAATCGCATTCCTGAAAGGTCCCCCGCCACGTCATTTGAGGAAACGTAGTCGAATGACGGGCAACAAACCGCGCCCCCGCTGTTTTTGCAATACTGCAAAACGCGATCAACGTCTTAACAAAACCACTGTTGCCTTTTTGCATCAGCTCCGGTGAAGGCATCGCCGCAAAGTCGCTGTTGCTGTCCGGCGCCTGTGCCGTATCGGCAAAGGTCGACGACTGCCGCGTCAGCGCCCCAGGATGATGTCCAGTAGACTGGTCGTCTCGTTTGGCTGGCGGCGCCCGATTTCCGCCGGCGGCACCGGCCCGCGGGTCGATGCGGTGCGTTCCTCGGCGATATGCGGCTGCCATTCGCCGGCCGGTTCGGTGGGCCTTGCGATATCGCCGGACGGGCTGCGAACCTGTTGCTGCGACGGCCGGGTGACCGGCACGGCGATGCGGTCCGGATCGCTCGGCACATCGTACTGGCCCGGCAGCCTGGCGCTTGAGCGGCCGCTATGGGCCGCCTGCATGAAATCCTGCCAGGCGATCGCCGGCATCGAACCGCCGGTGACGTTCCTCGTCGGCCTGCCGTCGTCGTTTCCGAACCAGACGCCCGTGGTCAGGTTGGAAGTGTAACCGACAAACAGCGCATCGCGGAATGCCTGGCTCGTGCCGGTCTTGCCCGCGGCCTGGTGGCCGCCGAGCCGCGCCTTGCGGCCGGTGCCCTCGTTGACCGCCCGGACCAGCATGCCGTTCATCATGGCGATGATATCCGCACGCAGCACCCGCGGCGGGTTGTCGTAGGTGTTTTCGTAGAGCACCTTGCCGTCGGCGGTGCGCACCCGGCGTATGACATGCGGCGTCGCCTTGTAACCGCCGTTCATGAAGGGCGCATAGGCGGCCGTCAGCTCGGTCAGGGTCACCTCGGACGTTCCGAGCGCGATCGACGCGTTGGTCTGAAGTTTCGATTCGATGCCGAGGCGCCGTGCGGTCTTCGCCACATTACCGGCGCCGGCCTCCATGACCAGCTGGGCCGCCACCGTGTTGAGCGACTTGGACAGGGCCTCCGACAGCGTCACCGGCCCCCGGTACTTTTCATCATAGTTTGAAGGCGTCCACCTGCCGATCCTGATCGGCGCGTCATTGCGCACGGAATTCGGGGTGCGCCCCATTTCCAGCGCGGCGGCGTAGACGAACGGCTTGAACGCCGATCCGGGCTGACGCTTCGCCTTGGTGGCCCGATCGAACTGGCTGACCGAATAATCATAGCCGCCCACCAGGGCCCTGATCGCGCCCGATCCGTCGATGGAAACGAGCGCGCCCTGCGAGACCTTCAGTTTTTGACCGTTGCCATCAATGGCTTTGCGGATCGCCTTCTCGGCCTGCTGCTGCAGTTTGAAATCGATGGTCGTGTCGACGATGAGATCGGTGGTGATCTTGCCGCCGATCACATCCCCCAGCCGGTCCATGACCAGATCCGCGCCGTAATTCTCCGCGCCCGTCCAGTAGCTCTTGGCGCGTGTCGGCGGCTGCGTCATGGCCGTGGTGATTTCCCGGTCGGTGACAAAGCCCTCCTCGCGCATGGCCTCGAGCACGATCTGGGCGCGCGCCTCGGCGCCGTCCGGATTGCGCGCCGGCGACAGCCGCGAGGGCGCCTTCAGCAGTCCGGCGAGCAGCGCCGCCTGGGCCAGGTTGACGTCACGGGCCGGCTTCTTGAAATAGCGGCGGGACGCCGCCTCGACACCATAGGCGCCGGAGCCGAAATAGACCCGGTTCAGATACATTTCCAATATCTGATCCTTGGTGAATTTGTGCTCGAGCCAGACCGCGAGCAGCACCTCCTGCACCTTGCGTTCGATCGTCCGGTCCGGCGAAAGGAAAAGGTTCTTCGCCAGTTGCTGCGTCAGGGTCGATCCGCCCTGAACCATGCGGCCGGCCATGACGTTGCTGACCATGGCGCGCGCCAGTCCGATAGGATCGACACCGAAATGGGAGTAAAAGCGCCGGTCCTCGATGGCCAGCACGGCCTGCGGAAGATAGGGCGACATGCGTGACAGCGGCAGCGCTTCGCCCCCTGTCGCGCCGCGATTGGCCATCGTGCGGCCGTCGCTGGAAACGATCTTGACGTTCGGCGGCCTGTCCGGAACGGACCATGTGGTCGCGCTCGGCATCTTGGCGCCGTAGAACGCGACGACACCGCCAACGGCGATTCCGAGCCACAGGCCGATCACACAGCACCAGTAAAGGCCGCGCCTGAGAAATCCCGAAAAGCCGCGCCTTGCGGCGCCCGAGCGCGACTTGCGCCGTCCGCGGGAAGATGATTTACGGCTTTTCCCGTGTTTGCGTTTTCCCGCCTGGCTCCCGCCCGCCACGCGATCCATGGCACTGGCGCGAAGATCGCCGCTACGGGTGCGGCGTTTGCCCATGGAGGGTTCGATACGGGGCTGCTTTTTGCGTTTTCCGGCCATGGGTTCCAGCGGCTTTTGTGACGGTGGGCGATTGGACTTTAATTGCGGCAATTTAAGGGGGCGTTAATCGTTTTGTTAACGCGCCGGCGCGAGCACGCCGAAATTAACGCTTCCCTTGCCGCCGCCTGCTAATTTGGCCGGCGCAATCTGTGCGGAATGGAATCTCCGATGGCCTATGTGGAAAAGCAGGATCGCGCCGCGGCGCTCAGCGGCGCCCGGGACTACATTCATATCGAATCGGGCCGCGTCGCCTGGGTCGATTACCTCAAGGGCTTCTGCATCCTTCTTGTCGTCATGCTGCATTCCGTCATCGGAGTGGAAAAAGCGGCCGGCAGCGACGGCTGGATGCATGTCTTCGTCGAGATCAGCCAGCCGATGCGCATGCCGGCCTTTTTCCTGGCGTCGGGTCTGTTCTTCATGCGCGGCGTAGACAAGCCGCTGCGTCAGTTCGCAGACGGGAAGATCCTTCATTTTGCCTATTTCTACGTTCTGTGGCTGACGATACAGTTTCTTTTCAAGGCGCCCGCAATGGTGGCGGAGAGATCG
>NZ_CFHWAF010000003.1:0-95449 GCF_984452065.1 Hoeflea sp.
TGCACCACATCGCGCTGCGCGACGCGCCTTGCCGAATGAACCGATTTTCCGCCATAAAATGCATCAATCCAATCACAACTCGCTCTAGCGGCCGAATTCGACTTTGGGCCGTGCCTTCGTCTCAAGGCGTTCCAGACAGGCCGTGGCGGTCACATCCGCGCCCTCACAGGCCGCCGCATCATTGATCAGAACGCGGGAAATGCCGTTGCAGTCGGCACCGGCAAGATCGAATTGCCGCACCCGTGTCTTGCCCTTCGGAAGCGGGCTGAAATCCAGCACCATCATGCGGTCGACCAGCCCGTCGGCGTCAAACAGGACGATCTCGAAAGCCACCTTCTCAAGCCGCGTCTCGAAGCTGTTCTTGACCATGAAAGTCGCCAGACAGCCGCTCTCGCTTTTGACGAGATTGTTCAGTTCCAGCGAAAGGCCCGGCGCACCGTCTTCGGCGGAAGCCGCGTGAGCCAGCATGGAAAAGGCCGCAATCGCACAGGCAATAAGTCTCTTCATGGCTGTTCGTCCATCCACCCTGCCGGGCACTACATTAGATTGATTTTAAAGTTGAATTTGGCTCTCAATTTATCATCACAAATGCGGGGCGCGGTCAAGAGCGATAAGGCCCCCGCAGCGTATGGTCGCAGCAGAAAAACGGCGGACCGAAGCCCGCCGCTTTTGCCTGGCATGCTGAAGGTGTGCCGATCACGACCAGCCGAATTGCTTGACCAGCGTGAACTTGAAAGTGCGGCCTTCGGATGGAAAGCCGAGGAGGTACTCCTGGTATTGTTCATCGAAGATGTTATCGACGCGGAACCGGCCCTCCCAGCCGACAAGCGGGCCATCTTCCGGAATCCAGTTGACGTAGAGGTCATGGACGTTGAAGGCCGGCCTCGTCGAACGGCTTACCGTCTCGTTCTGGGCAGCGACGAAGCGGCTTGTCCAGCCGAAATCCAGCCCGTAGTCCGGCATGGTCTTACCGACGGTGATAAAGAACTCATGCGGCGCAATGGTGTTGAGGTATCCACCGTTCGTCTTATCGAATCCTCGTACATAGGAATAGCCGGCATTCGAGTAGAAATAGTCCGACACGTAGGCAACCTCAACCTCGGCGCCGTAGATTTCAACATGGCCAACGTTTTGAAAACGCGGCGGATTTACCGGGAACTGGCCACCATCCTCTATGTAATCTCGGATGTCGTTGTAGAAGCCGGTTGTTTTCAGTTGAAGAGAATCGCCTTCGCTAAGCAAATCAAATGCTGAAACTGCAAAACCTGCCTCGAAGTTATTTGATTTCTCAGGGTTGAGGTCAACTGGAACCGGCCAGTTGGGCAAACCTCGTGACGAATTCGAACCGTCATAAACCTCGTCGAGCGTAGGCAGCCTCTCCGTGTGCGCTACGGAACCGAAAATAGAGAAACTATCGTTGACTTTGTACAGAGCGGCGATCTTCGGAGAAAAGCCAACGTGGGATTGACCCGAAGTTACCGCCGGTATTTCAGTGTTTTCAGCTGGTGAGAGATTCTGATAGTCGACGCGTGCGCCAGCGATAATGGTCAGATTTTCATTCCAGATGGTTTCATTCTGAATAAAGAAACCCGTCAAAAAATCCGTACCCTCGGCATGGGTTCGCGCATCGGAACCTTCTCGTGTTCTTTCCATGTACGAGGTCTGATTGCCGATTGTCAGATAGTTCTCATAGTTCTCACCCATATGTTCAATCGTATTGTCTATGTTGAACTGATAAGTCTCATAGCCAAAATCAGAATTAAACAGCCTGTTGAGGAAACCCCCTCCGACCGTTGATTGCTCGTTTAAAGTGTCCGAATAGGAGACCTGAACATTCAGGTCGAGCCAGGGATTGTCTGACGCTTCATTACTATATGCCAGAATCGCCGTTTTATCGGTAACTGTACGCTTGTCGATGCTGGATCCGAAGTCGGGATCGATCTGACTATAAGACTGATCCGTCAACTCCGCGACATATTGCTGATACGAGACGCGAAGTTCCTGCTCCATGTTCTCACCGAAGGAGAAAGTTCCCTTTATCAGGCCGTTCGGCTGATCGGTGTCCAACCCGCTGACCAGCGAACCGTCACCAGTCGTATAGTCACCGTTTCTTCTGTAGTCGCCGACCAGAAGCACTTCCGCGTAATCGTTGAAGCGGTGCGCGAGCACAGCGGACCCCAAATAGGATTCCGAATTGGTTTCGTATCCGCCCTTAAACCTGACAACGGTGTTGAATTGATCGCCGAGGAAGTCGGACGCATCTTTCGTCGTGAAATTGATCACGCCACCCAAGGCGCCGGACCCGTAAAGGGTCGAAGACGCCGGTCCACGCAGAACCTCAACCTGCTTGTAGAGTTCCGGGTCAGAGAAGAAGCCGCCCATACGGTACTGCTCGAAGAACTTGTTGACGCCGTCGATATTTATGATGACCCGGCCCTCTTCACCGCCGGTCTCAGATGCACCGACACCACGGATATTGAAATTCTGACCCAAGGGACTGGTTCCGCCGGTCGCATTCGCACCGGGGACGTTTTTAATAACATCGGTAATCACGGTCGCCTGGAGATTATCGATATCGGCCTGATTGACCACCGTCACGGCCTGAGGCGTATCGATCGCCACCTTCTCAACGCCAGCACCGACAACGAGGCGATCAAGGCGCGTGACGCGACCCCTCTTTTCTTCCTCATTGACCGTTGTTCCTTCGACCTGCTGCCCGTCGGCATCCTGTGCCCATGCGGAATAACCGCCGGTCGACAAAACAAATGCAACACCGCCAAGCAGAACCGCAGCCCTGCGCCCCACAATTCCCATTTCGAGCCCTCTCAATCTGTTATGAGCTCGCTGACCACATGGTTTGCTGGCTGATTGTTTGAATGTGAACCGGAATTGTCCTGCCAAAACTTGACAATTTTTCTCCGGTATTGCACTGCCTAAATAATATGATTTTTGTTGTCAAGTTTCATACTGGCATCGTAAAAGCCTGTATTCACATCGAAACGACAGGCTGGAACGGAGAGTAGCAATGCAGCAGCAAAGTTGGGAACCGAAAACAGCTCGTCAGGGTGAGGCCGAGAAAACCCAGCCGGACGTCAGAACACTCAGGAGCCAGGATCTTTTCCACGGCGCCCGCGAACTCACCATCGATCACCACGGCGCGCTCTACCGCTTGAAGATCACGCGTCAGGGAAAGCTCATCCTCAACAAATAGCGTGCGCCACACCGAAAGCTGGACAATGGCAATGACGGCAGACAAAGCGGCGGACCTCGACCCGCAAGGCATCAGGCAGGCCTGTATCGACGATCCCACAACACGTGAACGGGACCTGGCGATGAAGCTCGGCATATCCGAAGCCGAGATTGCGGCCGCCTGGTGCGGACAGCACGCCGCGCGTCTCGATGTCCGTGTCGGAGAACCTGCCCAAACGCCAGGTCAGCCCGTCCAATATATCCGACGCGGTTGCCTGAACGACCAACCAAGATTTTCCGGAAAGCGGTCATGATTTTGCAGAAGATAAAGTCCCTCAGCGATGTCGCAATCCTGTTCCTGTTGCTGGCGGTCTCTGCCGCCCATGCGAACAAGAATGCGGAAAACATCGTCGCGGTCGGCGGCTCGATAACCGAAATCGTCTTCGCGCTCGGCGAGCAGGACCGGCTGGTCGCCCGCGACACGACGAGCGTCTTTCCCGAGGAGGCGACGAAACTGCCCGATGTCGGCTACATACGCGCGCTCTCTCCGGAGGGTGTCCTGTCGATCAATCCGGATTTGATTATCGCACTTGAAGGCTCCGGACCGCCGCAGGCGCTTGACGTTCTGAAGAAGGCCAGTGTCCCGGTGGTCACGATTCCCGAGCGCTACGACCGCGAAGGTATCGTGGCGAAGATCAAGGCTGTCGGCGAGGCGCTCGGCGTATCGGAAAAAGCCTCTGCCCTCGCCGAAAAGACCGAGCGGGATGTCCGCGCGGCCGAGGAGCAGGCCAACAACACTTCCGGGCGCAAGCGGGTCTTGTTCGTTTTGAGCATGCAGGACGGACGAGTCATGGCGGCCGGCAACGGGACGAGCGCGGCGGCCATCATCGAGATGGCAGGCGGCGAAAATGCCATTTCCGATTTCAACGGATATAAGCAGGTCACCGATGAAGCGGTCATCTCGGCGGCACCGGATGTAATATTGATGATGTCGCGCACGGGAAATCACGCCGTCGACATAGACAGGATTCGCGCGCATCCGGCCCTTTCCGTCACGCCGGCGGCAAAAAATGAGGACGTGATACAGATGAGCGGCCAATACCTGCTCGGCTTCGGCCCGCGGACGGCACAGGCCATACGCGACCTGTCCCGTTCACTGAACAAAGACGGCAACTGAATAATGCTGCAACGGACGGCGGATGCAAAAAGATCTGCAGCGCATGATCGAAAGGACGGCGATCGCGGCAGACGTGCGCGGTTCACCATTGTCGTTTTGGTTTTTGTCCTGTGCGCCGTCGCGGTGTTCAGCCTGGCGACCGGCGCGTCGGATGCTTCTGTGACATCCGTCATCCGAGCCTGGCTGACGACCGCCATGGGAGGCGAGGCGGAACTGTCCGCACGCGACCGCATCATCATTTACGATATCCGGTTTCCCAGGATGGTGCTTGGCGCCCTCGTCGGCGCGAGCCTCGCGGTCTGCGGCGCGGTGATGCAGGGCCTGTTTCGCAATCCGCTGGCCGATCCCGGTATTGTCGGCGTTTCCGCCGGTGCCGGACTTGGCGCGGTGTCCATGATCGTACTTGGTTCGGGCATTCTGGCACCGGTGATCGGCCTGTTCGGCATCTACGCACTGCCCTTCGCCGCCTTCCTTGGCGGCCTGGTTACAACCTTGATGCTCTACCGCATATCGACACGCCATGGCCGCACATCGGTTGCAACGATGCTGCTGGCGGGCATTGCACTGGCCGCTCTGGCGGGTGCGGCCACGGGTATTCTCATCTACATCGCCGACGACCAGCAACTGCGCGACCTGACCTTCTGGGGCATGGGTTCGGTCGCGGGCGCGACCTGGACAAAGGTCCTCGCCGCCGCACCGATCATTCTGCTGGTGATCGTGATCAGTCCAGTCCTGGCCGGCGGGCTCAATGCAATGACACTGGGCGAAGCCACGGCCCGGCACATGGGCATCGCGGTCCAGCGCTTCAAGACAACCGCCATCGTCGTCGTCGCGGCGGCAACCGGGGCGGCGGTGGCGGTCAGCGGCGGGATCGGATTTGTCGGCATCGTCGTTCCGCATCTGCTGCGCCTCCTCATCGGCCCCGATCACCGCTACCTTCTGCCCGCCTCGGCTTTGCTCGGCGCATGTCTTCTGCTCCTGGCCGATGCCGTTGCCCGGACCATCGTCGCGCCTGCCGAACTCCCGATCGGAATCATCACCGCCGTCGTCGGCGCGCCGTTTTTCCTGTGGATTTTGCTGAGCCGCCGGGGCGTGCTCGACATGCTTTAGAGCGAGATGATAGAGGTCAACGACGCCACGGTCCGGATCGGACAAAAGGAAATCGTCAAGGGCGCGCAATTCCACGCGGCTGCCGGCGAAGTCACGACAATCGTCGGACCGAACGGAAGCGGCAAGACAACGTTGCTGAAAGCGATATCCGGAGACCTTTCCTATTCCGGATCGATCCGCATGCACGGGCTGGAGATCGCCGATCTGCAGCCGTGGGAAATGGCGATGATGCGGGCTGTTCTGCCCCAGAGTTCCAATCTCGCCTTTCCGTTCACAGTCCGCGAGGTCGTCCGGTTCGGCCTCACCGCGGGCCGGTCGGGCATTGGCGACGGCTTTTCAGACGATCTGGTCGAGGAGGCGCTGGAGCGCGTCGACCTCAGCGGCTTCGCAGGCCGGTTTTTCCAGGAACTCTCCGGCGGCGAACAACAGCGCGTCCAGTTGTCGCGCGTCCTCTGCCAGGTCTGGGCGCCGGTTGTCGACGCGGGCGCGCGTTTCCTGTTTCTGGACGAGCCGATTTCCAGTCTCGACATACGCCATCAGCTTCTGATCATGGATATCGCCCGCGATTACGCCGAGGCCGGCGGCGGTGTGCTCGCCGTGCTGCACGACCTCAATCTGACGTCGATGTACTCCGATAAGGTGCTGGCCATGAAACAGGGGCGCTGCGTCAGGTTCGGCGCGCCCCAGGATGTGATCGAGACCGCGCTTCTGCAGTCGGTTTTCGACTGCAATCTGCGCGTCGGCGAAGCACCCCGGACGGCCGCGTTCGTCCTGCCGCAATCGGCGGCGTCACCCCGGCCATAAGACAGCACAGGCAAACCGCGAAAAAGCGGGCAAAGACTATCCGGCTTCGCCCGATCCGACCCGCTTCAGATCCTGCTGGACGACGGTCAGCGACGCACGGGCGCGGTGCCGTTCAGCCGACACGCGATCCGGATCGGCTGGTTTGTCGTTTGAGACGACCAGCCTCGGCGGCGCCTCGCTCTGTTCGGCCTTCATGAGAAGCTCGAGAAACCCGGGCACGAACCCGTCTCCGTTCTCAACGGCGACCCTGTAGAAGCCAAGCCAGTCCGTGGCGCACACATCGGATTGCGCCTTGCCTTTCGTTGTTTTGTTCATCAAGCGGATCCAATTCCGTAATGCGCGAGTTCGGGTATCGGCGAAGACCGCGACAAACCTCACCCGAGAGGGATTTGAGCGGTGCGCGGTCAGGCAACGGGTTCCGCATAATATGCAGGTCGCGCTTGACGCCGCGCCTTCTCCAAGGACAATATTTGAGTATTATAGTCAAGTTTAAATACAGATGATGGAGACGCATCCCCTCGACAGATTGACGCACCTGGAGAAACGAATGTTGCGGACGAAAGAAAATGCGGTCGGCTACCCGGAGCGCCTGCCCGAAATTCTGGTTCTTGAGGGCTACCGTTGCTGGACCCTCGGCCTTGCGATGCGCTCGACGGAACCCTGGACCGACGCGCAGATTCTCTACCGCGGCGTCCTGGGCGACGACCAGGCGGAACAGGCAATCATTTCGCTGGCGGGATTCGTCAAGACACTCGGCATATGCGCAACATGCCCGCTGCGGATGTGCCAGCCCGGCAGCCGGATGATCTCGCGCGATGAAACCCTGGTGATGGGCACGATCGCCGGCATCCAGAACGCCGACAAGATGGCTGTCGACTATTGCCTCGGCAAATTGTGCTGCCGGGATGTCTGTGACGAGGTCGCCCTTTCCGCCGGTCTTTTCACGCTGAATCTGAGGGCGATGAAGCAGACGCTGTTACCGGTGTCCGTCGAGAGCATCATCGAGATCGTCGACGGGCCGCCCTCCCCGGCACGCGGCGATGGAGGCCAGCCGACTTTGCATTGACGATGCGGCGCGAAACGGCCGGCGCAGCACGCCGGCCGTTCGGGTCGGTGACCCGTTACTCGTCCGAATCGGCTGAAGCCGCATTCAGCAGGCCGTACTGCTGTTGGCCGAGCGATGTGTAGAGATCAATCTGCGTTTCAAGGAAATCGATATGCCCTTCCTCGTCGGACATCAGTTTTTCAAAGAGCGCCATTGAAACATAGTCGCCCTCCTCGCGGCAGACATCGCGGGCTTCCTTGTACAGCGCCCGCGCTTCATATTCCGCCTTCAGATCGGCATCCAGGATATCCTTCACATTCTCGCCGATCCTCAGCGGATTGAGGGTCTGCAGATTCGGATGTCCTTCGAGGAATATGATGCGCACGATCAGATCGTCCGCATGCTGCATCTCCTCGATCGATTCCTCACGCCATTTGGCCGCGAGCTTGCCGAGGCCCCAGTCGTCCATCAGACGGTAATGCAGCCAGAACTGGCTTGACGCCGTCAGTTCGTGCTTGAGCGCATCGTTGAGATATTTGATAACCTTTTTGCTGCCCTTCATCTCGGTCTTCCTTTTAGGTCGTCGTACGATCGATCGCACCGTGGTTTTGCACTTTTGGTGATTCCCGTCCTTTGTGAGGGGCGCAGCTTTCGGTGGGAGCGGTTCCGGCTCTCACCCGACAGCAGCGGCAGCCACGCTTTGCGGGGAATACTGATGGCTTTCTACTTTATAATAATTCTAAAGTCTAGCGTTTTGACTCACATACGGGTGACGATTGGCCAGCAAGCCGTGAGCCAGAGAAGGAACGCGGCGGACCAGGCAATCACGGCAAGTCCGTAAAGCGGTCCAGGGCGCGCCCAGCCTGGCGGCTCCGGCCAGGATCAGACCCAGCCCCGCCAGAGCCGATGCTCCCGAAAGCATCATGATCTCGGCACGCAACGCTTCACGCCCGATAAAGGCTTCCGCGACAAGCGCCGCCACCGTTTATGAATAAATTTGACTAAATGATAAAATTTTGAGAAGTTGTTCGGGCATTGGGATTTCAGCCGTGAGTGATGTTGCGAACATAGGCCGTGAATTGTCAAGAATGCCGCTTGCAGAGGCGATGCAACAGGCGGCGGACATTCGCCACGCGCGATGGCGGCGCACGGTCACCTATTCGAGAAAAGTCTTCGTTCCGCTGACGAATATGTGCCGGGACACCTGCACCTATTGCACCTTCGTCAAACACCCCGACCATCCGGATGCGTCGATCATGGACCCCGATGCCGTCCTGAGAGTGGCAAGGAAGGGTGAGGCGCGCGGCTGCAAGGAATTGCTGTTCAGCCTGGGGGAAAAGCCCGAGCTTCGGTATGAAAAGGCCCGCTCGGCGCTGGCGGCGCTTGGCTATACGCGCATGTCGGACTACCTGGCGGCCATGTGTGCGCTGGTTTTGCGTGAGACAACTCTGCTGCCGCATGTGAACGCCGGAACGCTCAGCAGCGAGGAGATCGCCATGCTGCGGCCGGTGTCCGCCTCGATGGGCATGATGCTGGAAACCATAAGCCGGCGGCTGACCCGGCCCGGAATGCCCCACCATGCCTGCCCCGACAAGGTTCCGCTCCAGCGCCTGCGCACGCTGGAGCGCACCGGCAGGCAAAAGGTGCCTTTCACCACGGGCCTGCTGATCGGTATTGGCGAGACATGGCAGGAACGGATCGAAGCGCTCACGGCGATTGACGCGGTGCATCGAAAATACGGCCACATACAGGAAGTCATCATCCAGAATTTCCAGCGCAAGCCTGATATAAAAATGGCGCGGCATCCCGAGCCTCCGCTCGAAGACATGCTTCGCACCATCGCCGCCGCCCGTATCATCCTGTCGCCCGATATCAGCCTTCAGGCGCCGCCTAACCTGAGCGAGCGGCACATTGATTATCTCGGCGCCGGCATCAACGACTGGGGCGGCATCTCCCCTGTCACGATCGACTTCATCAACCCGCAGCACGCCTGGCCCGAGATTGAAAAACTGTCGAAGAACTGCGCCGACGCGGGCTATGTGCTTAAAGAGCGGCTGACCGTTTATCCGAGATATATCCGGCAGGACGATGATTACATCGACGACGGACTGCGCACGCGCATAGCCGGCCTTGCGTGCGAGGACGGACTTGCCGGAAGCCAGACAATCGAGGTCAGTGCCTGATGGACCGTCCCTTGTTTTCCGCACCGGACCTTACGAGAAAGCTCACCCGTGCATCGCTCACCGTGCGCACGATCCTCGAAAACGCCCTTGCCGGAAGCGAGGTCTCGCGCGAGGATGGCGAAACGCTGTTTGCCGCAACGGGCACAGACATCGCGGCAATCCGCGCGGTCGCCGATCATATGCGCTCGCAGGTCAACGGGGACCGTGTCAGTTTCGTCGTCAACCGCAACATCAACTTCACCAATATCTGCTATATGGGCTGCCGGTTTTGCGGTTTTGCCAAACGGGCCGACGCGCCGGACGCCGAATGGCTCTCCGTCCCGCAGATCGTCGGACGCGCCCGCGAGGCCTGGGACCGGGGCGGATCGGAGGTCTGCATCCAGGGCGGCCTGCACCCCAAGATGGACGGCACCTATTACCGCGAGATCATCGAGGGCATCAAATCCGAACTGCCGCAGATGCACATCCATGCCTTTTCCCCGTTTGAGATCTGGTACGGCGCGGCGAAGACGAAGAAGGATTACCGAAGCTTCCTGACCGAATTGAAGTCGGCCGGCCTCGGATCCATGCCCGGCACGGCGGCGGAAATCCTTGATGTCGAGGTGCGCCGCCAGCTGACCAAAGACAAACTGTCCACCGAGGCCTGGGTCGAGATCGTCCGCACGGCGCACGAGGTCGGCATCCGCACATCGGCGACCATCATGTACGGACATGTGGACGGGCCGCGCCACTGGGCGGCCCATATCGATCTTCTGCGGTCCATCCAGAAGGACACCGGCGGCTTCACTGAACTGGTTCCCCTGTCCTTCGTTCACACCGATTCGCCGCTCTATCGCCAGAATCCCGATACGGTGCGCGCCGGCCCCACACCGGGCGAGGTCGACAAGATGCACGCGGTCTCGCGCATCATGCTGCGCGGCTGGATCGACAATATTCAGGTCTCCTGGACGAAACTCGGTCCTGAAAGAGCCCGCGATCTGCTGTCGGCAGGGGTCAACGACCTTGGCGGCACGCTGATGAACGAGAGCATCAGCCGGTCGGCCGGATCGAAACACGGGCAGGAAATCACCGCCGGGGAATTGTGCAGGATCATCCGCTCCGCCGGCCGCGTTCCGGTGCGGCGCAACACGCTTTACGAGGTCCGCGAGGTGTTCGACGACCACGATCCGGTCGACCTGGAGCCGCTGGTCGCGCGCCACGATCAGGACCCGCTTTCGTTCCTTGACATCTTCCCCGAAAGGCAGGTTGCGAAATGACCGGCACGAAGGTGACGTTGCTTGCCGGCGGTGTCGGCGGCGCGAAAATGGCGGAAGGCTTTGCAGCGCTCGGCGACATCGATCTCACCGTGATCGGCAATATCGCCGACGATGCCGAGTTCCACGGGCTTTGGGTCTCCCCCGACATAGACACCATGATCTACACGCTCGCCGGGGTGATCGACCGCAGACAGGGCTGGGGCGTCGCCGACGAGGGACGGCGCGCACTCGACACGCTTGGCAAGCTCGGCGAAGACACGTGGATGTTTCTCGGGGACCGCGATTTCGGTCTCCATATCCACCGCACCGCACGCATTCAAAAAGGCGAGCGGCGATCGGTGATCGCGGCCGATATCGCCCGCTCGTTCGGCGTCGATGCCGATATCGTTCTGCCCACGGACGATGTGGTCCAGACAAAAGTGCGCACCGATGCCGGCTGGCTCGGATTTCAGGAATATTTCGTCCGCGAGAAATGCGCGCCGGAGATAAGCGAGATCGTCTTTGAGGGGATTGAAACGGCGCGGCCGACACCGGAGGCGCTGCATGCGATTTCCAGCGCCGATCTTTTGGTGGTTGCGCCGTCGAACCCCCTCGTCAGCATCGCGCCGATCCTCGGCATACCCGGCCTGCGCGAAGCGGTTGCCGCCGCACCGGCGCCCCGCATCGCCGTCAGTCCGCTGATCGCCGGCAGGGTCGTCAAGGGGCCGGCGGACCGGATGCTGGCCGGTCTCGGTCATCGCCAGGACGCCTGCGGTGTCGCTGCGCTCTACAGCGATATTGTCGACCTTTTTGTCATCGACCGGCGGGACGCGGCGCTCGGTAACGAGATTGAGCAGCTTGGTCTGGCCGCCGCGACCGCCGACATTCTGATGAAGGATCTGCACGATAAGACGCGCCTCGCAAACGCGGTGATCGAGATGATGCACAGCATCGCGCGAACCGGAGACGCGGCATGACCGCCGAGACCCTCATCGTGGTTCCGATGAAGGAACTCCATCTGGCCAAGACGCGGCTTGAAGGCGCGCTTGACGGGGCGGAAAGGAGGCGTCTGGCGCGGCAATTGTTCGAACGTACATTGCGGCTCATCATCATGATGCGCGGCAGCGAGGACCCGCCGACCTGCGACATCGCGATCGTGACCAGAGATCCGGCCATTCGGGCCCGCGCCGGATCGCTCGGTGTTCGCGTCATCGAGGAGAACAAGGGCGCCGGCCTCAACGAGGCGATAGCGCAAGCGGCCCGCACGGCAAAGGCGGCCGGCTACAGGCGCATGTGCGTCCTTCCCGCCGATCTCGCCGTGCCCGACCCGCAGGATATCCGGATTTTGCTTTCGCAGGACCTCGGTGAAAGCGGTGTTGCGCTCTGCCCGTCCCGTGATTTCGGAACCAACGCCCTGCTTGCGGCCCCGCCCGATGCCATCGGCTTTGCCTATGGCGAACACTCCTTCCACGCCCATTGCAGGAATGCGGAATCGGCCGGCATCAAGCCTGTTGTCCTGCCGTTGGAGAGCCTGAGATGGGACATCGACAGCTCCGGCGATCTTGCCGAACTCGCAAACGTCGCGCCGGAACTTCTCAGGACGGACAGGTAACGTGCAAAGGCCGGTGACACTGACGCCCGTTGAAGGCATTCCGGACATCCGGCCCGGCGATGATCTCGCCGCCATCATCGGCGACCGCCTCGAGGCGATGGACCTGTCGCCGCGCAACGGTGACGTGCTGTGCCTGGCTCACAAGATATTCTCCAAGGCCGAGGGTCAGACCGTCGATCTTTCGAGCGTCACGCCCTCCGACCGCGCCCGCGACCTGGCCGCCCAACTCAACCGGGATCCGGCGAAGGTCGAGGTTGTCCTGCGGGAAAGCCGTTCGGTTCTGCGCGTATTCCGCCACGAGACGCAGGAAGAAGGAACGATGATCTGCGAGCACAGGCGCGGTTATATCGCCGCAAATGCCGGTGTCGACGCATCGAATACGGATGCAGGCACGGTGATCAAGCTGCCGGATGATCCCGACGCCAGCCTGCGCCGGTTCTGCACCGATCTGGCAAGCCGGTTCGGCGCACGGATCGGAGCGGTCATGACCGACACGTTCGGGCGGCCCTGGCGGCTCGGCCAGGTGAACGTCGCGATCGGCCTGTTCAATGTGCCGGCAACGCGAAGAGAGCTGGGCAAGGATGACGCCTGGGGTCGGCCCCTTCTGGTGACCGAACCGGCCTTCGCCGATGAAATAGCCGCCGCTTCCGGACTGGTGGTGCGAAAGGCGGCGAAAACCCCTGCCGTCCTGTTTCGGGGACTTGATTGGTCCACCGACACCAGCGCCGGCGGACGGGATCTGATAAGAGATAAAAAGGAGGACATGTTCCGGTGACGATAGCGATACTTGGCGGCACAGGGCCGCAGGGCGGTGGATTGGCTTTGCGATACGCCCGGGCGGGCATTCCGGTGGCAATCGGCTCCCGCGACGGCGAGCGGGCCGCGGCGGCCGCAGTGGAATTGCAGGCACGCCTGCCCGACGGCGCCGCTGAAATCTCAGGCATGACCAACGATGAGGCCGTCAGCAAAGCCGATGAATTCGTCATTCTCTCGGTTCCCTATTCCGGACACGACGCAACGCTCAACGCGATAAAGCCGTTGCTTGGCGGCAAGATCCTGATCGATATCGTGGTGCCGCTGGCCGAGGGCGACCCGAAGAAGGTCAACATGCCGCCGGAGGGATCGGCCACCGAGGCGGCACAGGCGATACTCGGCCCCGAGATTCCGGTGATCGGTGCATTTCACAACGTCTCGGCCGTCACGCTCAACAATCTCGAATGGGACATCAATTGCGACGTGCTTGTGTGCGGCAACGGGCTCGAGCCACGGCAAAAGGTCATGGCGCTGATCGAGAAGCTCGATGTAACGGCATACAACGCCGGAGACGCACAGTCGGCGCGCTGCATCGAAGCGATCACTCCGATCCTGATCCGCATCAACATATCCAAACAGGTGCCGTTCTCGCATGCCGGGATTCGCATCTGGGCACCTGACCACTGATCCCAATCTGGAGGATACTGACATGGAATTCGCAATCTGTTTCAAGGGCTTCATGGATCCGAAGCGCGCCCGCGCGCTGGTCCGCCAGGCCGAGAACGCCGGCTTCAGCTATTGCTGGATGTATGACAGCCATATTCTGTGGCGGGAGAGCTTCATGGCCATGGCCATGCTGATGGAACACACGACCAAGATGCGTTTCGGCCCCTGCGTGACGAACCCGAGCACCCGCGACTGGTCGGTCGCCGCGTCGATGTTCGGCTCGCTTGCCAAACAGTCCGAGGGCCGGTTCGATATCGGCCTGGGCCGCGGTGACAGCGCCGTGCGCGTGATGGGCAAGAAGCCGGCCACTCTGGCAAAGCTGGAAGAGTTCACGCACGCCGTCAAGGGCATGGTGCGCGGCGATGAGGTGCAATATGGCGAGTGCCCGGCGCCGGTCCAGTTTCCGTGGGCGGAAGGCTATGAACTGCCGGTCTGGGTCGCCGCATACGGGCCCAAGGCACTGAGTTCCGCCGGCCGGGTCGGCGACGGCCTTATCCTGCAGATCGCCGAGCCGACGATCTGCAAATGGCTGGCCGATCAGGCGATCGCCGCCGGCAAGGAAGAAGGCCGCGACATGTCGGGCTACCGGATCATGGCCGCCGCGCCGGCCTTTTTCGGCACAAAGGAGGAATGCCTGGAGGCAACCCGCTGGTTCCCCGCAATGGTGGGCAACCATGTCGCCGATATCGTCGAGAAATACGGAACCGACCGCGAGGACATTCCGCCCTCACTGACCGCCTATATCAAGGACCGCAAGGGATACGACTATTCCAAACACGGCCAGAGCAACAATCTCGATTTCATTTCCGACGAGATCATCGAAAGCTTCAGCGTGCTCGGCGACGAAGACGCGCATATCGCCAAGCTGAAGGAACTGGAGAAGGCCGGGATCACGCAGTTCAACATCTATCTCGACAATGGCCGGGAAGAAGAAATCATCGCGCGTTATGGCGAGAAGATCATCCCGCACTGGTCCTGATGCCCGAACGGCGATCGTGATCAAAATGGAGACGCTGCGGTGCCCGGCAACGGCGAAAGCACCGCAGCGTCCCCGCAACTGACTTGCTCCGGCCTTGAACGGGCCGCCGGATTGGCCTAAATCCAAGACACATCCGCAACACCGACAAGGCAGCGCATCATGATTTTCCCGTTGAAAGCTTCGAACAAAAGAGCCTTCAACAGGAAACCGCGTCCGCATGCCGTATTCAATCACTGTCAAGAACCTGTCCTGGTCGACACCTGACGGGCACCGCCTTTTTTCCGATCTCAATCTGTCATTCGGACCCGGAAAGACCGGCCTGATCGGCCGCAACGGGGCCGGCAAGTCGACGCTGCTGAACATCATCGCGGGACGGCTGAAACCATCCGGCGGCACAGTTCGCTGCGACGGCCGCGTCGCCATGATGCGGCAACTGGCACAAATCCCCGCCGGCCGGACGCTGGCCGATGTCTTCGACGTGACAGACGCGCTTGCATGTCTTCGCCGCATTGAGTCCGGGCATCCGGCGGCGGATGATCTCGCCCGCGCTGACTGGACGCTGGAGACGCGACTTGACGCGGCTTTTGCGGAGGCCGGATTGACCGGCATTGGCCCGGATGAACCGCTTGCGAATTTGAGCGGTGGTGAAAAGACGCGAGCTCTGCTTGCCGCTTTGCTGTTTCGCGGCACGGACATCATTTTGCTGGACGAGCCGACAAACGACCTTGATGCCGAGGGCCGCGCCGCGGTTGCGCAACTGCTGAGCCGCTGGGGCGGCACGGCTGTTATTGCGAGCCACGACCGCGCTCTGCTCGACGGCATGGACATGATTGTCGAACTCACCGGTATCGGCGCGAGGACCTATGGCGGCAACTGGAGCGCCTATCGCGCCCGAAAGGCTGTCGAACTGCAGGCGGCCGAACACCGAAGCGATGTGGCGGAAAGAAAGGTCCGCGACATCGACGCGCAGGCGCGGCTCCGCCTCGAACGGCAGCAGAAAAGAGACAGTATCGGGCGGCGAAAACGGGCCCGCGGCGATCAGCCCAAACTGCTTCTCGACAGCATGAAACAGCGCGCGCAGAAAACCGGCGGAGCCAGCGCCCGCCTCGCCGGCCGGCAGCGTGATGCCGCCGCACGGCAGGCCGCCGAAGCCCGTGCCGAAATCGAAATCCTGCAGCCCCTTTCAATGGCCCTCGGCGCCACCGGCCTGCCGGACGGCAGGACCGTTGTGGAGGTCACCGGTCTGACGGGAGGCCACGACCCGCAGGCCCCGCTTATCCGCGACCTGTCGCTGCGGCTGGTTGGCCCGGAACGGGTGGCGGTGACCGGTCCCAACGGATCGGGAAAGACGACACTCCTCAAGCTGCTGGCCGGAGACATGCGCCCGCAGTCCGGCATAGTGCGCATGAACGGCCGTTTCGCGGTTCTGGACCAGCATATGCGCCTGCTCGATCCGGCGCTGACGATCCGCGACAATTTCCGCAACCTCAACCCGGACGCCGACGAGAACAGCTGCCGGGCGGCGCTTGCGCGGTTCCTGTTCCGCGCCGATGCCGCAATGCAGAAGGTCGGCACGCTGAGCGGCGGCGAAATGCTGCGGGCCGGTCTGGCGGCGGTTCTCGGCGGACCCGGACCGCCGGACCTTCTGATGCTGGATGAGCCGACCAACCACCTCGACCTGCACGCGGTCCAGGCCTTGGAAGCTGCCCTTCAGACCTATGACGGCGCACTTCTGGTCGTCAGCCACGACCCGGTTTTTCTGGAGAATATCGGCATTGAGCGGACCATCGAACTTGATCCGCCGGACGCTGGTGCGGTCTGAAGCACTGGCTGTTTGAGCGGCATGGCGTTCTCAACCGACGCACCGGTTTTAAGACAGCGCGACGGCTGCGGCCTATTCCCCCGCAAGCGTAACGTTTCGCAGCAGCGCGAATTCTTCCCGCAGGCGCTCGCTGTGTTCTCCCTTGCCGGGCACCGCGCCGAATTGCTGCATTCCGCCCCGGACAATCGAGCCGGGCGACAGCAACTCGACCTCGCTGCCGTTGACCTGAACGGAAATCAGCCGATGCTGCGGGTGAGACAGAAGATCATCGAGATCGCTGAGGCGCGCATGGGCGATCCCGGTTCGCTTCAGGAGGGCAAATGCCTCGTCGCGGCTGACCGTTGCAAAAAACGCGCCGACGCGGCCGTCGACCTCCTTGCGGTTGGTCACCCGCTCGCTGTTGGTCTTCCAGCCGTCCCGTTCGGCAAGTTCGGGCTGCCCCAGCACCTCCCTGCACAGCGCCCTCCACTCCCGGTCGTTCTGGATCGAGATCAGGATTTCCTTGCCGTCCGCACAACCGAAAACCCCATAGGGCGCAATCGTCGGGTGCCTCAGCCCCATGCGCTCGGGCGCCTTGCGGCCGTACCGGTACTGCAGATAGGGAACGTTCATCCAGTCGGCCATCGCATGAAACAGGGAAACCTCGATAACGCGCCCTGCCCCGGTTTTCGTGAGGCCGATAAGCGCTTGCAATATGGCCTGGAACGCCGTCATGCCGGCGGCGATATCGCAGACCGAGACACCGACGCGCGCGGGCCCGTGTTCGGTCCCGTTGATGGCCGAAAGGCCGGTCTCGGCCTGGATCAGCAGATCATAGGCTTTCTGGTCTCTCAGCGGACCCTCAGTGCCGTAGCCGGAAATCGAGCAGATGATCAGCCCCGGATTCATCGCCCTTAGATCGTCGACCGGCAGTCCCAGGCGTTCGAGGGCCCCGGGCGCGAGATTCTGGATAAAGACGTCGGCTTCCTCGAGCATATTGAGAAGAACGCCGCGATCCTCCTCGTCGGTCAGGTCGAGGCAGATGGATTCCTTGCCGCGGTTGATCCAGACAAAATATGCGCTGGCGCCGTTGACGAGATGATCGTAGTTGCGGGCAAAGTCGCCCTCCGGCCGTTCGACCTTGATGACGCGCGCACCGGCATCCGCAAGCTTGCAGGATGCGTAAGGCGCGGCCACCGCATGTTCCACCGATACAACCAGGATGCCTTCGAGATCGCCCATTGCAATTACAGCTCCAAATCGCTTTGCCCTAGTCTCGCGTCCATACGTTGAACCCGCAACAACGGGGTGACTTGAAGAGCTATAGGTTATACCTATTATGGTCCGCTCGATTGGGGGCGTGTGGAGTTCGGATCATGGAGATCAGGCAGCTTGAGTATTTTCGCACCATCGCCGAAAACGGCTCTCTGGCGTCGGCGGCCGAAGTTATCGGAATTGCCCAGCCTTCCCTGTCGATACAACTGAAAAATCTGGAAGGCCGGATCGGCACCCAGCTCTTTGTGCGCTCGCCCCGGGGCGTCACGCTGACCGACGCCGGAGCGGTTCTGCTGGAGCGGGCAAACGAGATCCTGGCCCTGGTCGAACGGACGAAACACGAGGTCCGGCAGGCCGGCGCGACACCGTCGGGAAAGGTGGTTTTCGGATTTCCGTCCTCCGTTTCCATGGTGCTGTCCGTTCCGCTTGCCGAGACAATACGCCTCGAATTTCCGGAGATACGCCTGCGCGCCGTCGATGCCATGAGCGGTTTCATCAAGGAATGGCTTGAGGAGCAAACCATTGACCTGGCTATACTTTATGAGACAAGCGGCCTGAAGAACGCGGAAGTGACAAGACTGCTGGAAGAAGAGATGCACTTTTATGCACCGCCCGATCTGTGGTCGCTGGACACGCCGCCCGGCGAACCGGTCCGGCTTGCGGATCTGAAGGATACCGAACTGGTGCTTCCGTCCAAATCGCACGGATTGCGAATGCTGATCGACCGCGCCACCAAAAGCAAATTCGTGGAGCTCAACATTGTGGTGGAGATGGACTCGCTGACGCAAATCAAGTCGCTCGTCTCCCGCGGCAGCGCGTTTACGATATTGGCGCCCGCGGCGGCGGAAGATTTCGAGGAGCGCGGCGAACTCGTCAGTTCCAAGATCACCGATCCTGTCATCAGCCGTCCGGTCTATCTCGTCCGCAATCCCGAAAAGCCGAAGACAAAAGCCTCGTTTGAAGTGGAAAAGAGCACGATTGAGGTGGTGACCGACCTGGTAAACCGTGGGCACTGGCCAGGTAAATTGCTGAATTCGAAAGAAAAAATTTCGATATAGCTAATATCTATATGGGGCATCCGACCCCTTGAATTGTTCAGACCTCCCCGCATTTCTAAGCTCGCCTCTATTCTAATCAGCCAGGTGGAGGCCAGTGCACGTGAACCAGCATTCATCCGCAGTGCCGTTCTTCCCCTGCGTGATCGGCGGCGAAAAGATCGCGTTTCAGGACTGTGACCGCCTCGATGTGACCGATCCGTCGACCGGCTCGGTGATCGCCCGGATAGCTGCCTGCGGAGACATCCAGATCGACCAGGCCGTCTCGGCTGCGCGCGCGGCGATAGATGGGGGTGCCTGGTCGAAGCTGACGGCAACCGAGCGCGGCAGGCTGCTGCACAAGCTCGCCGAAGCCATCGCGGACAATGCCGGCAGCCTTGCCGAATGGGAAGCGAAAGACACCGGCAAACCGCTGACGCAGGCCAAGGCCGATATGATCGCGGCCCACCGTTACTTCGAATATTACGGCGCCGCGGCCGATAAGGTTCATGGCGAATCCATTCCGTTTCTTGCCGGTCATCAGGTCCAGACAATCTACGAACCATATGGCGTCACCGGCCACATCATACCCTGGAATTACCCTGCCCAGATGATCGGAAGGTCCTGCGCACCGGCGCTGGCAATGGGAAATGCGGTGGTGCTGAAGCCGGCCGAGGAAGCCTGCATCACACCGGTCATGATCGCGGAGCTGGCGACGGAAGCCGGCTTCCCGGCCGGTGCGATCAATGTCGTGACCGGGCTTGGCCATGAGGCCGGCGCGGCCCTCACGGCCCATGCCGGCGTGGATTTTCTCTCCTTCACGGGCTCGCCGGACGTCGGCGTGCTGATTCAGACGGCGGCGGCCAAAAACCACATCGGCTGCACGCTGGAACTCGGCGGAAAATCGCCGCAGATCGTATTTGCGGACGCCGATCTTGATGCGGCGATCCCGGTCCTGCTCAACGCCATCGTCCAAAATGGCGGCCAGACCTGTTCGGCCGGTTCGCGGGCGCTCATACAGGCCGACATCTTCGATGCGGTCACGGCAAGACTGAAAGAGGGCTTTACCGCACTGACCGCCGCTCCCTGGCAGGAAGACCGCAATCTCGGGCCGTTGATATCCCACAGGCAAAAGGAACGGGTCCAGTCCTTCATCGATCAGGGCGGCGGATCATCGGCGCCGCTGATGGCCAGAGGAGCGGTCTCGGAGCGGGCAAACCCGGACGGCAGCTTCGTTGCGCCGGCCCTGTTCGGCCCGGTCGCGGAGGATCATGTCCTGGCGAAAGAGGAAGTCTTCGGGCCCGTGCTCGCCTGTATTCCGTTCGAGGATGAGGACGACGCGGTCCGCATCGCCAATGACACCGATTACGGCCTCGTCGCAAGCGTCTGGAGCCGCGATGGCGCGCGGCAGATGCGTCTCGCCAAGCGTCTGAAAGCCGGACAGGTGTTCCTGAATTGCTACGGCGCCGGCGGCGGCATCGAGCTGCCTTTCGGCGGCATGCGCAAATCCGGCCACGGACGCGAAAAGGGGTTCGCCGCGCTGCACGAGTTCAGCCAGATAAAAACCATCGTTCAGAACCACGGACAATGACGATGCGCCTGTCGGAAAAAACCGCCTTTGTGACCGGCGCCGCCTCCGGGTTCGGCCGGGAAATCGCCCGCCGCTTTGCCCGCGAGGGCGCTCGGGTCGCCATCGTTGATCTGAATGGCGAAGGCGCAAAAACCGTAGCGGATGAGATCGGAGACGCGGCGATCCCGATCACCTGCGACGTATCCGATGCAGCGATGGTCGAAGCGGCCTGCGCCACGGCCATCGAGGCGTTCGGCAGGCTCGACATCGTCGTCAACAATGCCGGCTGGAGCCACAGGAATCAGCCGCTGACGGAGGTCGACTACGACACCTTCCGGCGCGTCTATGCGATCAATGTGGATTCGATCTTCCACGTCACGCAAAACATGGTCCCCCACTGGCGCGCGATCGGCGGCGGGGTGATGATCAATGTCGGCTCCACGGCAGGCATCCGTCCGCGCCCCGGATTGAGCTGGTACAACAGTTCCAAGGGCGCGGTGAACATGATGACGAAGACACTGGCGGTGGAGCTTGCGCCCGACAGGGTCAGGGTCTGCGGCCTGGCGCCCGTCATGGGCGCCACCGCGCTGCTCGAAACCTTCATGGGCATGCCGGATACGCCGGAAAACCGCGCCAAATTCGTTTCGACAATTCCGCTGGGCCGATTGTGCGAGCCTGAGGATATGGCCAGTGCCGCGCTCTATCTCGCCTCGGACGAGGCTCAGTTCATCACAGGTGCGATCCTCGAGGTCGACGGAGGACGAACCATCTAGACGCCCTGTGCAACCGGGTCGCCGGGCATGCGCAACCGCTGCTCCGAGACCCTCAGTTCGAAAAGGCCCGGTCAGCCCACGGGGACCGGGAACAAAAAGGAGGAACCAATGGGTTATTTTCGTACAAAACGGGACGGCGCGCTCGAGCAGGCCGTCGTTGAATACAATGCCGGCCGCGTCAGTCGCCGCGGATTTATCAAGCGGGCGATGGCGCTCGGCGTGACTGCCGGTATGGCCGGCGCGCTGGCGACCGCGTGGTCGGGCAAGGCGCTTGCCCAGTCGACAAAGACATCGTCGAAACCCGAAGGCGAATATGATTTCATCGTTATCGGCACCGGCTCGGCAGGACCGGCCTGTGTCCACCAGCTCGCCGGGAGCGGAGCGCGGATCCTTGTTCTTGAGGCCGGCCGCAATGACGATCTGGAGGAAGTGCACGATTCGCGTCTTTGGGCAGCATCGCTCGGAACGGACGCGACCAAATGGTTTGAAACCCTGCCGGCGACCCATGCCGACGGCCGTCCGCATATGTGGCCGCGCGGCAACGTGCTCGGCGGAACATCGGCGCTGAACGCGATGATCTTCGCCAGGGGGCACAAGTCGGACTACAACAACTGGGCGTCGATGGGCGCGACCGGCTGGTCGTTCGAAGACGTGCTGCCGCATTTCATCGCCATGGAAACCTTCGAACCGGGCGGCAGGAACCGCGGCTCGGGCGGTCCGCTGTTCATCAGCCAGCCCGCCGACGAGCACAAGCACGAAGGCGCACAGGCGTTCATGGATGCATCCGCCGCCCTCGGCTACAAGGAGAACCCGTCGTTCAACTCCGACCGCATGTCGGGTCAGGCCTGGGTTGATTTCAACATCAAGGATCAGCGCCGCCAGTCTTCGGCCACCGCATTCCTGCGTCCTGTCATGGACAGGGGCAATGTGACCGTTCTGACCGATGCCCCGGTCCAGAAACTCGATCTGGACGGAACCAAATGCACCGGCGTGACATATCTTCACAATGGCGAGCCGGTATCGGTCCAGGCGGGATCGGAGGTCATTCTGTCGGCGGGCACCATCGACAGTCCGCGCCTTCTCATGATTTCCGGCATCGGTGTCGCATCCGATCTCAAGGATGTCGGGATCGACGCGGTTGTCGATCTTCCGGTCGGTGTCGGCCTTCAGGACCATGTACTGGGCGCCGGCGTCAATTACGAGGCCAGCGGCCCGGTCCCCGTTTCCCACTACAACCATTCGGAGGTCTATATGTGGGAGCGTTCGGACAGCAGACTGCGCTCGCCTGATATGATCGCGCTCTACGTGTCCGTTCCGTTTGCTTCAACGGGCCACAAGCTGGACTACGAACACGGCTATTGCATTCTGTCCGGCCTCTCCACGCCATCGTCGCGCGGCTATGTGAAGCTGGCGTCGAACAACATCGCCGATGCCCCGATCGTCGAAACCAACTATCTTTCGACCGAACAGGACTGGAAATCCTACCGGGCGGCGACCGAGCTGTGCCGCGAATTAGGCGCGCACGATGCCTATAAGGACTTCCGCAAGCGTGAAGCCCTTCCGCAGAAGGACGGTGATCTGACCGATGCCGAATGGCGCGAATTCCTCGCCGCGTCGGTCAACACCTATTTCCATCCGACCTCGACATGCCAGATCGGCAAGGTTGTCGATCCGGACCTGAAGGTGAAGGGCATCGAGGGGCTGCGCGTGGCCGATGCATCGGTCATGCCGCACATCACCACCTCCAACACCAACGCACCGTCGATGATGATCGGCTGGAAGGCCGGTTCAATGATCGCGGGCGCCTAGGCGGGTTCTCCACCACTCCCGTACCCGCAAGCACCCCGCCTGCACGCTGGAGGCGGGGTCTTTCTTATCATATCCAAAAGTAGGCTTAACGCCGCCCAAGCCGCCGCAACGCCGCCTGATAGACAGGGCGATCGATCATTTTTCCATCAAGCTGGATCGCGCCCCTGCCTTCGGTGAGCGCCTTCTCGAAAGCGTCGACGACGGCCTGCGCCTCGTCAAGCGCGGCTCGATCAACACCAAAAACCGCGTTGAGGACCTCGACCTGTTTCGGATGGATGGCAAAACCGCCAACGGCGCCGCCGTCCCTGCCCATCTCCGCATGGCTGCGGAACCGGTCGAGGTCTTTGAATTCGGCGATTGAGCCAGGATAACCCAACAGGCCGAGGCCCCATTCGGCGGCGAAGCGGCCCAGCACATGGAACGCGGATATGACCGCGTCGGCGCCGGCAGGGCATCCGATACCGGCCGCATAGTCTTCGGTTCCAAGCGCCACGTGGGTCAGCCGCCTCGCAATGGGACCGGGTCCGTTTACAACCGCGTTGAGACCGCCGGGCTCTTCCACCATGGCGATGAGCTTCGGCCCTTTATCGCCATATCTGAGATCGGCCCAGTCGGACAATTGCCGCAGCTGATGGCGGCTTCCCGCCATCGGCAGGACGATGTAATCGATCCCGTCCGGCAGCGCATCGAGGTCATGGCTGATTTCGCCGATATCGGCATTGATGCGCACCGCCACATGCTTTCCGGCCTTCGCCATCACACTGACGGCGCCGGACAGCTGCTTGCGGCCGGCCTGCTTCCGGTCGGGCGCGACACCGTCCTCGATATCGATGCAGACAGCCGCCGCCGGGCCGCTCGCCGCTTTCCCGAACAGGTCGGGCCGCGTTGCCGGAACGAACAATATGCTCTTCATGACGATCAAATCCAGTCCAGTATGGTCCCTTCGCGGTGCTCGATGAAAATGCGGGGACCGTGAGCCTTGTCAACATCGGGTTTGCGCTCCGCCAGTTCGGCGGACTTTGCAATAAGGGCCTCAATGCTCACGACCGGAAGGCCCGTGCCGATCAGGAGCCCGCGCAAGTCCTGCCGCCGTTCATTTACCGCGATGCCGTGATCGGTGACAACCAGATCGACATCCTGTCCGGGCGTCGAAACCGTGCGCACCTTCGGAACCATCTTGGCGAAACCGCCGCCGGTCAGCGTTGTCGTGACGATGGCAAGCTTTGCCCCCTGCGCCGCATCCGGATGCCCCCCGGGACCGCCAAGGATCCGGCCGTCGGCGCCGGTGGAGACATTCACATTGAAATCCAGATCCACCTCAACAGCGCCCAGCAGCATCACGTCCAGGAAATTGACCCGCGCCTCGGGATAGAGCGGGCTCGCATATTCAATGGCGGACATCATCGTGTGGTCGGGGTTCTGTATCGAGGAGCGCACGGCCTCCAGGTCAAAGCACTGGACGTCGTAGATGCGGGAAAAAAGGCCGTCGGCAAGCATCTTGGCGTGGGCGCCGGTCAAGCCGCCGGACAGGAACGAGCCGCGCACCGAGAGTTCCGCCATCCTTTTGCCGATCACCGGCACCGCGCCGAGGGAATAGCCGCCGGCGCCGCTTTGCAGGGACAGCCCGTCCTTTAACAGTCCGGTCGCTTCAATCGCCCGGGTGACATTGTCGCCGATCCCGGCGGCCTGCGGGCTCGCCAGCGGCACGGTCGATCCGGAGCTTATGCCGTCCAGATCTCCGATATGCCTGAACTGAAGAACCGCATCCACGAACTGATCGGGAATGTCGACAAAGGGCAACGGGCCCGAGACGATCTCTCCGGCGGCAACCAGTGTGCGCCGCGCATATCGCACATCGACGGCCGGATAGCCGAGGGGCCCGCAGGCAAGCACTCCGCCGCGACCCGTCGCCGCGCCCTCGACATTCGCCATCGGCGCGGCAACGAAGGCAACGTCGATCGTCAACTGCCCGGACGCCAATGCACGCGCGCGTCCGCCGTGACTTTGCATCAGGGCAATGCGGTCCAGATGCCCCGCCGCGACGGCGTCGGCGACCGGCCCGCGCATATAATCCGTCACGATTGCACCGATCGTCCCGTCCTCTATCGCATCGGCCAGCGGCGCGTGAACCGGGAAGATGGACGACGCACAAATGACGAGGCCCTTGATACCGCGTTCCCTCGCCGTCGCAACGACATGATTGAGCAGCCGGTCGCCGTCGCGGTAGTGGTGATGAAACGACAGGACATGGCCATCGCCGATCTCAAACCGATCGAAAGCCTCGCCCAGTGAACGGATCCGTTTGTCATGCTCATGTGAGGCTTGCCGTTCCGGTTTGACGCTCAAATCAGGCGCCGGCTGACCATGCCGGTCTTGTGAGCCGAGCGGTGTCGTGACCGGGAATCCCGGACCGTTCACCGCAGAGTGGTTCGTTTGGCTACCTTGCCTCATCATTGCTCTCCCCGCCGGCCGCCGCAACGCGATCCTCGACCGTGTTCATAGTCTGCAAATGAGATCATCGCTAAAGTTGTACAACACCATCCGGGCAAGATACGAAAACGGTTAATGCGGCAATGCGCCGCCCCCGCGCCAAAACGAGGGTCCAAGCCTGTGGATTGAGGTGCCGTCCGTGCTCACGGTCGTCGGCCCTGCCGGGCCAACGGCGATGTACTGCAGCGCCGCCCGCACGGTTTCGATAATGTCGTCCGGCGCCAGCCGTGTGATGTCACCCATCGCGGGCCGCCGTCAAAATGCGGATGGCCGGCTTCGGCACCGGCCATCCGTGCAACATCGGCAAGCAGTCACTTCTTGAACATATATGTCTTGGTGTTGGTGAATTCTTCCAGGCCCTCGCGGCCGTTTTCAACACCCATGCCCGATTGCTTGTGCCCGCCGAACGGGATGTCTATGCCGTGGATATGAATCTCGTTGACCCAGACCGTGCCGGCATCGAGACGATTGGCGACCGCGATCGCCTCTTCGCGGTTCGGACCCCAGACGGACGCCGCCAGCCCGAAATCCGTATCGTTGGCATCGTCCACGACCTCGTCGACCTCAGACCATTTGATGATCGGCAGGATCGGGCCAAACGGCTCCTCGCGCACCACCCGGCTGTCCTTGGGCGGATTGTCCACCACCGTCACCGGCACGAAATTGCCGGGCAGGCTCTCGTCGATCTCGCCTCCGAGCGGAACGGAATGCCCCTGTTCCTTCACATCGGCAAACAGGCCCTTCAGCTTGTCATACTGCATCTTGTTCTGGATCGGGCCGAGATCGGTGTTGGGGTCCATCCCGTTGCCGACGGTCTTTTCGGACGCATAGTTCACGAACGCATTCAGAAATTTGTCGTAGAGGCTCTCATGGACATAAAGGCGCTTGATGGCGATGCACCATTGTCCCGAATTACCGTAGGCGGCATCGAACAGCGTCGGAATGAGCGGATCGAAATCCGTTCCGGGCAACACGATCGCCGGATCGTTGCCGCCGAGTTCAAGCGTGATGCGCTTCAGGTTGCTGGACGAGGAAGACATCACTTTCTTGCCGGTCGCGGTCGATCCGGTGAAGGATATCTTGGACACGTCCGGATGCTCGGTCAGCCATTGGCCCTGCTCATTGCCGCCCGAGACGATATTGAGCACGCCCTTGGGGAAGATCTGCTGCGCGATCTCGCCGAACCGCAGCGTCGAAAGCGGCGTGTAGGGCGATGGTTTCATCACCATGGTGTTGCCGGTGATCAGGCACGGGGCGATTTTCCAGAGACCCAGAAGGATCGGGAAATTCCACGGCGTGATCGCGCCCACCACGCCCAGCGGCGTATGCGCCACCTTGACGACATGATCGGCCGTATCCTCGATGACCTCGTCTTCAAGCCGGCGTTTCGCCACTTCCCGGACCCAGAAAATCGCATATTCGACTTCCGTCGTCGCCATGGAGTGGCGCGGCTTGCCCTGCTCGGTGGTCAGCAAGGTGATGAGCTCTTCCTTGTGGGCATCGAGCGCATCGGCATAGGCGGCGATATAGGCGCCGCGCTCGTCCCAGCTTAGCGCCGCCCAACCCGGCTGAGCGGCCTTTGCAGCGGCGATGGCCGCCTCGACCTGATCGCGGGACGCGTTCGGCGCCTTGGCCACGACCGCATCCGTCGCCGGGTTGTAGACATCGAATGTCTCCTCGCTGGCGACCATCTCGCCGCCGATCAGATGCCGGTACTGGCCGGAGAAATCGACCTGGACACTGGGGGTGATTTGCGATCGAACGTTCATTGCATTTCCTCCTGTTGATATTCCGGTTCAGATCTGGTGTCGAATGTGCGGTGAGCGGGCGTAGAGCGCGACCATGGGAAGGATCAGCAGCCCGAACACCGTCTGCTGGGCGGCGTAGTTCAGGCCCATGCCGACAAGGAAAGACGTCAGCACCTGAAGCACCAGGACGCCGATGATCGTCGCGCCGTATCCGCCCGAACCTCCGAGCAGCGACGTGCCGCCGACGACGACCGCTGCAACGGTTGTGAAAAGATAGGGATCGCCCACACCGACGAAGCCGCCGCCGGAGAAGCCGAGCAGCAGGCATCCGGTGATGGCGGCGGTGAGCCCGGAAATCGCATAGGTCGAAACCCAGACCCGGAACTCCGATATCTGCAGCCGCGCCGCCGCGGTCCTGTTGCCGCCCACCGCATAGATGGCGCGCCCGGATCTCGTCCTGTTGATCCAGAAGATCAGAAAGAACGCGATGGCCGCCCAGATCAGGATGACCGGCGGGATGCTGAGCCCGAAGGTCTTGCCGCTGATCGAGGCGATGTTGGAGAACCAGGCCGGAACCTGGCTGAACACCGTGCCGGAATATTGCGAGCCGAGCGTGGTGAAGATCTGCGCGCCGCCGACAACGGCAAAGCCGGTTCCAAGCGTCAGGATCAGCGCCTGCCCCTGGATGCGGTAGCTCAATATCCCGTTGAGAAGACCGATCAGCGTCCCCATTGCCAGGATGATCAGGATCGCGATCGGCGCCGGGATGGCCGTGCCGAAGAGATATGCGAGCAGGATATTGGACGCGCCGATGACAAAGGGAATCGACAGATCGAGCCCGCCGACCGTCGCCACCATGGTCTGGCCGAGGGACGCAAGCCCCAGAAATGCCGCAAGAAGCAGGATCGAGCGAATATTGTTGGCGGAGGCAAAGCCGTCGACAAGAACCGATGCAACCGCGAACAGGGTGATCAGCAGCCCCGCGCCGAGGGTGAGAGCCCTCGCCTCCGGGGATTGAAGGATGTTGACAAGTCCGTCTCGGTTTACCGTCATTTCGCCTTCCTCGAACTTAATCTGTCGCGGCCGCTATACCGGTTCACGCCGCGCGCAGGCCCGGCACCCTCGTTGCCAGCGCAAGCATCAGCGAAACCACGAGCATCAACCCGTAGAAGAGCTGGGTCATGAAGCCGGAAATCGCACCGAAATTGAACGACGACAGAACCACGAACACCAGATACATGGCGATCGCGCCGAGAACCGATCCGGTGATGCCGCCCTTGCCGCCGGCAAGCGATGTGCCGCCGAGAACGAGCGCCGTAATGGCCTGCAGTGTCAGCGTGTTTCCCTGTGTCGGATCGCCCGATCCGATAAGACCCGTCAGGCAAAGCGCCGCCAGCCCGGCAAAAACGCCGGCGATCAGGTGGGCCGCGAAACGCGCCTTCACGATGTCGACGCCGCTGGTATAGGCGGTCCGCTCATCGGCCCCCATCAGGCGGATGTGCTGGAAGATCGCGGTGCGCTGGAACAGATACCAGATCACGAACGCGGCCAGCAGAATATAGAGGACGGGGCTGAGCAGCTCCGTGCCCCAACCCCAGTTGCCGAGCCATTCCGGAGCAAATCCGCCGGGTCTTGCAAGGATCACCAGATTGACGCCGGAAAGGATCATGAAGCCTGCGAGCGAGGCGATGATCGGCGAGATACGGACATAAATGATCAGGATCGCCAGCAGCGCCTGCCACGCGCACGCGGCAAGAATGGCATAGCCGAAGACCAGCACCGGATGGACGATCCCGTTATCCGCCAGCCACACGATGATCGTGACATTGACGAAGCCGATCAACGGTCCGATGGAAAGGTCGACACCGCCGCGCCCTGCAATCGCCACCGGCGTGATCGCCACCGCGGCGAGGATCAGCGGGGCGGCGACAAGGACCGCGCCCGCAAGACCGACATAGGTAAAGGTCTGCGGCGCCCGGATCGCGGCGATCAGTCCCAGAACGACAACAAGACCGAACGGGACGAGGAGATGGCCCATGCGCGCTGCAAGTTTATCCATCACGCGACCCCCTCCTCTTCCGGTTCCTCATCGAAGACGACCGCCTGCGATTTGCCGAACATGGCCGCCAGCAGGTTGTCCTCGGTCATTCGGGACCGGTCCAGGCTGGCGAAAAGACCGCCCTCAAAGAACACATCCGCCCGGTCGGCAAAGTTGAAGAACTCCTCGATCTCGGTCGACAGATAGACGACCGCTCCGCCGTTGGAGGCGAAGTCCCTGAGATGTTTGTAGATGTCCTGTTTCGTGCCGATATCGACGCCGCGCGCCGGATCGTTCAAGATGATGACCTTGGGCGCGGAGGCGAAGGCGCGCGCGATGAGGATCTTTTGCTGGTTGCCGCCCGACAGCGTCGTGATCTTGTCGGATCGCCTGCCGTATTTGATCGAGAGGCGCTCTTCCTCGACCGAGAAAATGTCGTTCAGGCCGCCCCGGTCGATAAGACCGAATCTATCGCTGACATTGCGGTAAAGGGCCATGCCGAAATTTTCCAGGATCGACAGGTTCTGAAAGGTGCCCTCCAGTTTCCGGTCGCCCGACACATAGGTAATGCCGGACTCCGTCGCTGCCGCAAGGTCGCCGATCGTGTGGCTCGCGGTGGATGCGTCCCAGACACGAACATCCCCCTCGGCCGCCTGCCGGATGCCCGCCAATATGCTGACGAACTCCGCCTGCCCGGCGCCGTCCAGACCGGCGATGCCGACAATCTCCCCCGGATAGACGGCAAAATCGATGGGCGCGGCGTCGGCCCGCACGCGGACCTGGCATGCTTCCAGCGCCGGTTTCTGGGCCGTGGAGACGACTTTCTTTTCACGGGCGCCGGCCGCCATCTGCCGCGTGTCGGCGGACATCAGGCGAAGCAGATTGTCTTCGGTGATTTCGGCCTTTTCCAGCCGGCCGACCGTCTGACCGTCGCGCAGGATGGTGGCGTTGTCGGCGATCTTCACAAGCTCCGCGATGCGGTGGGTGACGAGCACGACGCAGGAGCCGGCCTGTTTCAGCGCCACGATCTCCTTGTGCAGGCGGTTGGTGGCTTCGAGATCGAGAGCGGCCGAGCTTTCGTCAAAAATCAGCAGTTTCGGTTTGCGCAGGATGGCGCGCGCGATCACGATCCACTGCTTGACCGCCAGCGACAGGGCCGACACCGGCGTGTCGGGATCGATATCGGCCTCCGCCAGCCGCTTGAGGATCTCCCGCGCCAGGCGCTTTTTTTCCGAAACCGGTTTTGTACGCCGCCATGTGCCGTCGGTGCCGGCAAATATGTTCTCCCAGACCGTCAGGTCCTCGGCGACCATGATCTCCTGATATATGGTCGCAATGCCCGCCGCGATCGCCTCGGACGGCGAAGTGGGATGCGTGCCGAGCACATCCACGCGTCCGGCATCGGGCAGGACGACGCCCGATATGACCTTGGCCAATGTGCTCTTGCCGCTGCCGTTCTCGCCGACGATCGCATGAACCTCGCCGAGGCCGGCATGGATGGACGCGCCGACAAGCGCGCGTGTTTCGCCGAAGGATTTTTCGACATTCCGTATGGAGATCGCGTTCATCGATGCCCCCGGCGGGCTGCGGTCGGCGAAAAGGCCCCCGCCGCGAGGCGGGAGCCGGTTCCGGTCAACCTTCAGTTGGACGCTTTCCACGCGAGCGGATCGCTTGGACGCAGGAAGTATCCGGCAGCCTTGTCATTGGGGAACCAGATGTCGATCCCCGGCTGGATGTAGTCGGTCGAGTCGACCGAGCAATCATCGGCCAGCGCCGCCGTGTAGTCGTCCGCTTCCACCCGGTAGACGCCGCGAAGGATGGACTGAACCTTGGGACCCTGGTTCTGCAGGGTGCGGATCACGGAGTTGAAACCGAGCTCCATCTCATCGCCGGGAGGCCAGATCTGAAACGCATGGCTGATCCAGCCGGGATTGTTCTTCAGGTAGCAGGCCGCTCCGGCTGAACCGGCAAGCGAGATCGGCATCACATCGCGGCCCGACTGCAGAACGGCCTTCAGCACACCGGTCTCCTGCGATCCCTGGGCGATAATGCCGTCGATCTTCGTCGGATTGGTCGCCAGGAATTTCTGCACTTCCGTCTGTGCGACCTGGTCGGTCCAGTTGCCCCAGACCTGACCGACGAGCTTGGCGTCCGGGAACTCTTCCAGAGCCCTCTTGGCGCCGGTGTCGAAGCTCTCGGACGACGCCGCACCCGCGATACCGGAGACAAGCAGGAAATTGCCCTTGCCGCCGACTTCCTCGATCATCGCCTTGGCGATCTCATAACCGCCGAGCGTATAGTTCGAGGATGCGTTCAGCGCCTTGTCCGAGGTCAGATAACCGGAATAGGAAAAGACCACGACGCCCTTCGAATAGGCGTATTCGACGGCCTTGTTCAACGCCACCGGATTGGAGCAGCACACGATAATGGCATCGACGCCCTGATCGACCAGCTGGCGCATCTGCTGGATCTGACGCGCATCGTTAAGGTCCGACTGGGTGACGATAATATCCTCGACGAGCCCCGCTTCCTTGTAGACCGGAAGCAGCTCTTCGGTCAGGCGTTTCAGGCCTTCCGCACGCCAGGTATTGCCTGCATAGGAGCTTGCATATCCGATTTTCCACGGTGCTTCGGACCTTGGCGTCCAGTCACGATAGGCGGACGCTTCGATGGGCTGTCCCTCATCCACGCCCTCATAGGCCGCGGCCAGATCAGCAGGCAGTTCATCGAGACCTTCCGCAATCGCGGCAGTGCTCAATGTCAGTGCCGACACCAGGGCCAATGAAGCTGAAAAACCTCTCCGCATGGTATCCTCCCTCTAGAAGTTAGGCACGCTTGAATGCCTGCCTTTCTATGCCGGCGATTTTGCCTTTTTCGCCACGCAGGAAGGAATAGCCCCGATGGCAATCGGAGCTATAGATAATAACTATAGGTAAGGCTGCAGCGGATGGTCGGCTCGAAGCAGCCTGCGATCAGACCTCACAAACAGCGCCGTTTCCGGCCTTTTCTCGCCCAGCGGCCAGCCCATAGAGGCATCGGGCCAGAGCCTTTGCCTATAGCGGTTTCACACCCGGCCGCCGCACCGCGACAATCAGGGTGAAAAACGGGATTGGTATGCTGTCTTCAATATCCTTGAAGGAACACAGCGCGTCGGGTTCGTCCGCAATCCCAATCATTGCGGCAATGCAGGGACCAGCAGCTCTGCGGGAACCGACAACGTCGCACCGCCATCGACCGGGATCACGGCGCCCGTGATGTAGCTGGCGCGGTCGGACGCCAGGAACAGACAAAGATCGGCCACTTCCTTGCTGGTGGCCGCCCGGCGGAGCGGGACACTGGCCAGCCGCTGCGCCTTGATCTCAGGCGTGGGCGCGAGACGGCGGAACCCTTCGGTGTCCTCGACCGGGCCCGGGACAACCGAGTTGACCCGGATCCCTTGCGGCCCCCATTCCAGCGCAAGCGTGCGGGTGATCTGATCGACGCCTGCCTTCGCGGCACAGACATGGGCCTGGCCAATCATGGGACGGGAGGCGGCGGCGGCGCTGATGTTCAGGATCACACCGGGCCGTGTGAGGTAACGGTGGCTCGCGAGCATGACGTGGTGGGTGCCGAGCACGTCGATTTCGAGGACGGCGCGAAAACCGTTGGAACTTATGTCCTGCGCTCTCGCCGGAAAATTGCCCGCCGCGCCCGAGACAACGACGTCAATCGGTCCAAACCGGTCGACGCACTCGGCGAAGGCGGCCTCAACCTGATCGGCATCGCGCACGTCCGCCGTCCTGCCTGCCGCGTCCAGGCCCAGAGCGGAGAGCTCGGCCACGGTGTCCGCGACTTTGCCGGCGGAGCGGGACATGACAAAGACGCAAGCGCCCGATTGCGAGAAGCCGCACGCGATGCCGCGGTTGATCCCGCTGGTGCCGCCGGAGACCAGCACGGTCTTTCCGGTCCCTTCGAAGAGCAGTGCCTCATCTGACATTGGACAAGACCACCGTCGCTGCGGCCGAGAACATTCCGCCGACGCCATGCACGGCGGAAATCTCGGTGCCTTTGATCTGCGCAGGCGAGGTCCCGCGCGGGGATTCCGCAGCCTCGGGGATGATCAGCGGTGGAGGGCCTTGAATTTCAGTCACGCTTCGGGATGCTCGCACGGAATTGCTTGCGATGGTTATCGATATTAAGTTAGCATATGTTACGATAATAGATTAGCATGTGTATAATACGCATGCAACTGATTATCGTCCCGCATATCCCCGTCTGACCCCACCGAAGGACCAAAAAATGTCGCACCAATCGGCCCTGTCCCTGACCGAGGACCGCCGGATCGAAAACGAGGCCGGTCTCATCTTCCAGCACGTCGCCCGGCAGCGGATCAAACTCCTTGATTCGCTCCTGTCGCCGCATGGCCTGACGTCCGCGCAGGTGTATCTGATCAACTGGCTCCTGAAGCGCGACGGCCTCACTCAGATCGAACTGGCGCGGCTCCTGAACATCGGTACGGTTGCGGTCAGCGGGATGGTGGACCGTCTGGAAGCCGCCGATTGGGTTGAGCGGCGGGCACACCCGTCGGACCGGCGGACCAAACGGGTTTTTCTCAAGCAATCCGCCACGGCCAAGGAACAGGTGCTGAGCGAAGCCGCGGCGCGGGTGAATGAAGCCTCTTTCGAGGGATTGTCCGAGGCAGAGGTCGACCAGCTCCTGAACCTGATGCGACGGGTCCGCGGAAACCTGAAAACCGCTCTTGACGGCGACGCGCCCGATTTGGTCTCGAACGCCCCCGGTTAGATCTTCCGTGCTTCGCCTTGCCAGAAGGCCGCCCGAAGCGCGCGCTTTTTGATCTTGCCCGCTTCGTCGCGCGGGAAATTCCGACATTTCCGGATCAGCTTTGGCAGCATGTAGGTTGCAATCCTTGGCTTGAGGAAGGCAAGCAGTGCATCCGGGTCCAGGTCTGTCCCGTCCGCCGCCTGGAAGACGGCCGCAACAGCCTCGCCGCCAGCCGCGTCGGGGATACCGAACACGGCACAGTCGGTGACCCCGGCGTGGGCAAGGATCGCGGCCTCGACCTGAGCGGGATAGATATTGACGCCGTTCGCGATGATCATGTCGGTCTTTCGATCGCTGATGAAGAGGTACCCGTCCGCGTCGAGATAGCCGATATCGCCGACGCTGACCAAATCGCCCGACCCGGCTTGCGCACGCGCCTCGGGCGCATTGAGATAGGTGAAGTCCGGGATATCGTCGCGTTTCCCGTAAATCTCACCGCTGACGCCTGGCGGGCAGGGATGGCCGTCCTCGTCCAGAACCGCGACCCGGGCCGTCGGCACGGCTTTGCCGACCGTGCCAGGCCGTTCAAGGGCGTCTTCGCTGGTCGCGAATGTCAGCGCGCTGGTCTCGGTCGATCCGTAATACTCGTAGATCACCGGCCCCCACCAGCCGATCATAGCGCGCTTGATCTCCGCCGGACAGGGCGCGCCGGCAATGACCACGTGGCGCAGGCTCGACAGGTCATATCTCCGGCGGGTTTCGTCGGGCAGACACAGGAGGCGTTGCAGCATCGCAGGGACAAGGAAGGTCGTTGTGATCCGATGTTCGGCAATCTCGGCCAGCATCGCCTCCGCGTCGAACCGGGCGGGCAGGACAAGCGCGCCGCCGGCTTGAAACGTGCCCTGCAAAAACCGGTTTGGGGCGGAGTGGTAGAGCGGCGCGACGAGATGGGTGCGCATGCCCGGCGCGAAGAATGCATCATAGGCAATCGGTGCGGGACGCGTTGCGGCAAGACGTTGGACGCCTTTCGGGCGCCCTGTCGTCCCGGACGTGTAGATCAGAGGATAGGTTTCGACCTGCGTCGGTCCTGTGATTGGCGGGTTTTGCGCGATCAGGGTCGTCCATTCCAAAGCCTGCGCCGGCACGACGGCGACGGCGGGGTCGATCTTGAACGCGGCACGGACAGGCTCAGGTGTCTTCACAAGGATCACCGTCAGACCTGCCTGCAACTCCGCGCTCATCTGATCCGCAACCCCGTGCCAAAGATCGGCATGCGCGACGAGGATGCGGGTATCGCTATCGGTCAGAATGTAGGCAACGTCATCGGCCTTGAGATGCCAATTGATGGGTAAAGTCACCGCTCCGGCCAGCCGGACGGCTTCGCTGGCGACCAGCATGGCGACGTCATTGCGCATCAAAAGGGCAACGCGCGCACCGGTCGCGCCATGGGCGGCAAGGCCCGAGGCTGCGCGCGCCGCGTCATCCGCGATGCATGCGGCTTCGAAACGCGTCCCGGCGAAATACACATGTCCTGCCATGATCTGCCCCGCTCTCTGCCCTGGAATCGCTGCGCTCGCTTCAGAGCGCCCTCTTCGCGCCGCACAGCAGTATGGCAAGGCAAGAAAGCGCCGATGCCTCGCGCTCCAACAGCGCCGAAAGGCCCGCCATTGGCGCCATTTCGGCTTGCTTTCAAGGCATTTAATTCGCTTGCTATTTATTTGCAAGTGTATTATTTTTTGCCCCGCATTCCGAAGCCACCCGAGCCACCAGTTTAGAGGTCCAGATATGGACGGTTCCACACCACCAAATCATAAGCTCCTGGACGGCAAGGTCGCCATCGTGACCGGGGCCGGGCGTGGAATCGGGCGTGACATCGCTTTGTTGCTGGCGCGGCACGGCGCCTGCGTGATGGTCAACGATCTGGGCGGAGGCGCTGCCGGGGGCGGCAACGATACGGGCCCGGCTTCGGGCGTTGTGGACGAGATCGAGGCGGCGGGCGGCGCAGCGATGTCGAACACAACCAGCATCACCGAGTTCGCCAATGCCGAAGCCATGGTCACGCAGGCGATTGAACGCTTCGGGCGCCTCGACATCGTCGTCAACAATGCCGGAATCCTGCGCGATGTCATCTTCCACAAGATGACGGAGGAGGATTGGGATGCGGTCACGGCCGTGCACCTCAAAGGCTCTTTCAATCTCGCCCGCGCGGCGGCGCCGGTCTTTCGCAAGCAGAAATCGGGGCGCATGATTCATATGACCTCGAATTCCGGACTGATCGGCAATTTCGGTCAGGCCAATTACATCGCCGCCAAGCTTGGCATCGTCGGGCTGTCGCGGGCGATTGCGCTGGATATGGCCCGGTTCAACGTGACCTCCAACGTGATAGGCCCGCAGGCCTGGAGCCGGTTGATCGGCGTGATCCCGACCGACACCGAGGAGGAAAAAGCACGTGTCGAGCGCTTCAAGCGCATGGCGCCGTCGAAGATCGCCAACCTGGTCGTGGCGCTGGCCGCCGAGGATGCACAGCATATCACGGGCCAGATCTTCGTCTGCCGCAGCAACGAGATCCACCTGATGAGCCAGCCGCGGCCGGTACGCTCCCTTGCCAATCCGGAAGGCTGGTCGCCGGAGACGATCCTCGAGACTGCCTTTCCGGCGATGGAAGGCGCGCTGACCCCGCTTGAGTGCTCAAACGATGTCTTCGGGTGGGAGCCGGTCTGATGAATGTGCAGGACCGGTCGGTGGGGTTTCGCAAGACGCTGGAAAACTATCCTTTTCCGCAGGTCACCCAGAGTTACACGGAGAAGGACTGCGTTCTGTACGCCTTGGGTGTGGGATTCGGCGAGAACCCTCTGGACAAGGCCGAGTTGCCGTTTGTCTTTGAAGAGCCGGCGCTCAAGGTGGCGCCGTCCATGGCGGCGGTGCTGGCAAGCCCGGGGTTTTGGGCCCGGGATCCGCTATCGGGCGTCGATTGGCGGCGTTTTCTTCACGCCGAACAGGAGGTGATCCTTCACCGCCCTCTTCCGACCGCGGCAACGGTCTCGGCGACCACGCAAGTCACGCGGATCATCGACAAGGGCGCAGACAGGGGCGCGCTGATCTATCTTGAGCGGGTGGTGCGCGACGACGCCGGCCCGCTGGCCACGGTGCGCGTGGTAAACCTGGCGCGCGGAAACGGCGGCTGCGGCGGTGACGCGGGACCCCAACCCAGGCCGCATCCCCTGCCCGCGCGCGCCGCGGATGCGACGATCGAGACCCGGACGGATCCGCGCTCGGCGCTGATCTACCGGCTGTCCGGCGATCCCAATCCGCTGCATGTCGACCCGGACCTTGCCCGGATGGCGAGCTTCGAGCGACCGATCCTGCATGGGCTTTGTTCTTTCGGGGTCGCCGCGCGCGAAATTCTGGCCGGCTTCTGTGACTATGCACCCGATCGGCTTCGAGCCCTCAAGCTGCGGTTTTCGAAACCGGTCTATCCGGGTGAAACGCTTCGGCTGGAGCTGTGGCGGGACGGTGATGTCGTCTCGTTCCGCGCCACGGTCGCCGACCGCGATGTGGTTGCCTTCGACAATGGCCGGGCAGAGATCGGCTGAATCATGAAGTCAGGGAGCAGCCGTTGATAGAGACAACACGATACGAAGCCGCCACGTTCGGCGGTGCGATCAGGGCCACCGCGCGGCATTTGCCTGATCCGGTGGGCACCGAGGTGGTCGTCGAGGTCTCCCATTGCGGGGTCTGCCACACCGACCTGCATGTCCATCACGGCGGCTACGACATCGGCGGGGGGCAGGAACTTCGCTTTGAGGATCGTGGTGTGAAACCGCCGCTGGTCCTCGGGCACGAAATCGTTGGACGCGTCCTGGCGCGCGGGCCCGAGGTCGATACCTGCCCCGACGGTCCGGTTGCGGTATACCCCTGGGTCGGTTGCGGGGAGTGCTTTCGCTGTGCGGCGCAACAGGATCATTTGTGTGCCGCGGGCCGCTTCCTCGGGATCTTCGCGCCCGGGGGATATGCGAGCCATGTCACCGTACCGCATCCCAAATACCTCTTTGAGATCGGGGATATCGATGCGGCGACGGCCGCGCTCTTCGGGTGTTCGGGCCTGACTTGCTTCGGGGCTCTCAAGAAGATCGACGCGACCTCGAGGGACAGCGCGCTCCTGATCATCGGCGCGGGCGGGCTCGGGCAGACGGCCATCGGGCTCGCGCGATCGATGGGGTGGAGCCGGCAGATCGTGCTTGACACCAGCGCCGAGAAACGAGCGCTGGCTTTGCGCCTGGGGGCCAGCGATGCCGCCGACCCGGCCACAGCCGACGTAAGGGCGCTTGCGGGCGACCGCCCGATCCTGGCCGCGCTGGATTTTGTCGGGTCGGAAGAGACCGCCTCGCTTGCGGTCAACGCCCTGGACAAGGGCGGCACGCTGGTTGTCATCGGGCTCTTTGGCGGAGAGTTCCATTATCCCTTGCCGCTCCTGCCGGTGCGCGCCCTCACGGTCATGGGGTCCTATGTCGGCGGTCTGCGGGAAATGGAAGAGTACGTGGATCATGTGCGCCGCCACGGCGCGCCGCGGATACCGGTGGAAACCCGTGCGATGTCTGAAGCGGGAGATGTACTGGATGCCCTGTCGCGGGGCGCGATCGCCGGGCGCACGGTTCTGGTCAATGAGGAACGCGGAACATGACGTTCACATTCGATCCCGACGCGATGGAACTGCCCAAAGGGCTCTTTGCCGAAGGGCGGTTGCAGCCGGCATCCGGTCCGGCTTTTGAACTTATCTGCCCGTCGGATCACACTTTGAGCCTGGCATATCCGACGGCCACCGCGGAGGATGTGGACCAGGTTGCCCGCCACGCGGCCGACGCGGTGCGCACCTCCGGCTGGGCGGACCGTGGCGCAGCCGCCCGAGCCCAGGTCCTGACCGCCTGGGCCGAACTGATCGAGGCGGAGGTGGAGCACCTCGCCGCGCTGGAGGCGATCGCCTCATCGCGCCCCTACAGCGATGCACTGGCCCGTGACGTGCGTGTGGTCGCATCGGCCTTGCGCACATTCGCAAGCTATGCGGTGACCCATGAAAGCGCCGTGACGGCGACGGACGCGGACGAACTCTCGCTCGTGACGACCGAGCCCTATGGCGTTGTCGCGGCCATTGCGCCCTGGAATTTCCCGATGATCCTTGCATCCTGGAAGTTCGCGCCGGCCCTGGCGGCGGGCAATACTGTGATTCTGAAGCCGTCCGAACTCACGCCCTTTTCGGCTTTGAAACTGGCGGAACTGGGGATGCGCGCGGGCCTGCCGGCCGGGGTCTTCAACATTCTGCCCGGAGGCGCACAGGTGGGTCGCGCGCTCGTCGCGAATGCTGATGTGGGCTATGTCACGTTCACCGGCTCCAGTGCGACCGGCGCAGCGATCATGGCCGATGCGGCCGCCAACGGTCTGAAACCGGTGAGCCTGGAGCTTGGCGGCAAGGGCGCGCAACTTGTCTTTGCCGATGCCCCGGATGTCGACAAGGTCGCGGAACTGATTACCCGAGGCGTGGCCTATAACAGCGGACAGGTCTGCTTCGCGGGCGCGCGGCTGGTTGTGCAGTCGGGCATCAAGGACGCACTCCTGGAAAAGGTCATGACGCGGATGCAGGCGCTCACGCCGGGGCCGACCTGGAGCGATGGTGTCACACTTCCGCCCATCATAAACGGGGCGCAGATGGAGCGGATCGCAGGGATCGTGGATGCCGCGCAAACGGATGGCGCGGACTGCCTGCTGGGCGGCACGGCCATGGACATGGACCACAAACTGCATGCCTACGCACCCACGATTCTCGACCGGGTCGACGCCGCCAATACGGCCTTCCGGCAAGAGATCTTCGGCCCTGTCCTGGCCGTCGATACGTTCGACGATTTCGAGGAGGGTATCGCCAAGGCCGACCACCCGGACTATGGGCTCGCGGCCTCGGTCCATACATCATCGCTCGACCGCGCGCTGGTCGCCGCCCGGAAGATCGACGCGGGCACGGTCTGGATCAATCACTGGGGTCGCGGGGCCGACATGTCGAGCCCCTTCGGCGGTTTCAAGAAATCGGGCCTTGGCAAGGATCTGGGCCGCGCCGGCTATGAGAAGTACCTGAAGTCGAAATCGGTCTGGGTACAGATCGGCGCAGCGGGCTGAATTCCACTCACATCGACATCGGCAGGATCAGCGAGATGGCCGGCACGAAGATCAGAAGCGTCAGGACGAAGATATCGCTGATCAGAAACCGCCAGAGCCCCGCGAAGATTTGTCCGATCTGCACCTTCCCGTCGATAGCGGCGGCCAGCACGAACACATTCAGTCCCACCGGCGGTGTGATCAGACCGATCTCCAGAAGCTTCACGACGATCACGCCGAACCAGATCAGGTTGAAACCGAAGCTGTCGACCATCGGAATGATCAGGGGCAGCGTGAGCACCATGATCCCGATCGGATCGAGGAACATGCCGAGGACGATATAGAGCAGGCAGATCATCGCGATGAAGCCCCAGGGGCCGATGTTGCTCTCGCCGAGGGCCGTGACCAGATCGTTGGAGATCCCCGTCAGCGCGATCAGCGCGACGAAGATCTTGGCGCAGGCGGCAATGATGAAGATGGCTGTCGTGGTGACCGTGACCTCGCGCGTCAAAGGGACGATGTCACGCAGTTTGAGTTTGCCGCGGGCGATCCCGAGGATGACTGCGCACATGAGCGCCAGGGCCGCCGCTTCGGTCGCCGTGAAAATGCCGCCGTAGATCCCGCCGATGACGATCAGGAAAAGGAGGGTGGCGGGCCAGGACCGCAAGAGCGCGCGGTATCTCTCCCGGCGCGAATACGTCTCGTCGGTCAGAGGCGCGACGTCGGGCGAGCGCCGGACCCATATGTAGACGACCAGCGCATAACCCAGGAGCGAAAGGAGCCCCGGCAGGACGCCTGCCAGAAACAGCTGTCCGATCGAGCTTTCGGTGAAGATCGCGTAGACGATGAACAGGATCGATGGCGGGATCAGTGCGCCCAGTGTGCCGCCGGCGGCAACGCTCGCGGTCGCCAGTCTCGGGTCGTATTTCAGGCGCAGCATCTCGGGCGTGCAGATTTTGCCCATGGTGGAGGCACAGGCGATCGACGAGCCCGAGATGGCCGAAAAACCGCCACAGCCCGCGACGGAGGCGATCGCCAGCCCACCGGGCATCCGCGCCAGCCAGATCCGCGCGGCATCATAGATATCGGTGGTGATATCGGCCTTGTAGGCCACATGCCCCAGCGCGATGAACAGCGGGATCATCGACAGATTGTACGAATGGATCAGGCCGAAACTGCTGGAAAAGGCGACCGATACGGTCTGAGTCAAGGCCCGATCCGGCATAAAGGTGCCTGACCGCAAGGCGAAGACGAAAAACAGCGCTACGACCGCCACCCCGCCGATGGCCCAGGCAATGGGCACACGGATCGCCAGAAGCAGGATGACGGTTACGCAGGCGATGTAGCCGATGAAAGAGATGTCCATCCGTTGCCTGCGCTACAAGGTCTGGGGTGCGGGCCGTCCCGTCAACGCGGCCCGAAGGTCTACCCAGAGGATCTGGAGCAGACGCAGGAAGACGAAGACGAAGGCCAGCGTGTAGGCGCCCCGGCTGATCCATTTCGGGATGAAAAGGTCGCCGCCATGGTGCGAACCGCTCACGAAAGCCTTGGCAAATTGCAGCCAGCCGCCCAAAAGCAGGGCCGACACGATAATGAGCGCGACCAGGGCTGCAAAGACACTGATCCAGCGGTTGAGCGCGGACGGAAAGAATTTCGCGATGACCTCGATCGCGACATGGGCGCGTTGCGAGGTGACCGCCGACAGGGGGAAGAGGATCGCGAACACCATCAACTCCCGCACCAGGATTATGCCGTCGGGCGCCCCGAAGCCGAAGGCCTCACGGAACACGACATTGGCGACGATGAGCAGGCAGAGCATGATGATGGCCAACGCGCCCAAAGTCTCAAGGACAAACTCAATGCGTCTGAACATCCCGTGACCCCTTGTCGAGCCCCGCGGCGCCCGATGAGCGCCGCGGAAGCGTCGCGTTTAGTTGCGCTCCCAGGGCAGGCCTTGCGTGGCTTCGATCTCGTTCCAGCGCTCGATCAGCGAAATCATCTCCGCCATGATCGCATCGCCATCGAGGCCCGTCGCTTCGGCGTCGGCAAGCCATTCTTCGACAATCGGTTTCGCAGAATCCCTGAGGGCAACGTAATCGGCCTCGCTGAAGGACTTGATCGACAAGGCGCCGTCGCCTGTCGTCATCGCTTTGATCGCGACCGCTTCCGCGTTGCCCAGATGCTCGCCGTAATAGTCCGGCATCGCTGCACCCGCAGCCAGGACAGCCGCCTGATCCTCGTCTGAAAGGCTCTCAAAGATGTCCTTGTTCATGACCGTGGCGAGCACGACGCTCGAAGAGAGCTCAATCGGCATGATCGAGTCGAGCAGTTCATCGAGCTTTGTTGCAGATGCAAAATAGCCGTAGGTCACCGTGCAATCGATCAGACCGGTCTGCATGCTCTGATAGACTTCATAGATCGGCATATTCACCATGTTGCCACCGAGCGGCTCGAAGAGGTCGCTCATCGAGTTCGTGCGGCTGATCTTGACGCCGTCCACGTCCCCGACCGAGGAGACCTGACCGGCATTGCAGCCCAGAAGTGCGGTCGGCAGGGCATAGAAGTTGATGTAGACGAGATTGCGCTCTTCGAGGCGCGCCATGATCGTCTCGTTTGTGGTGAAGAGCTCGTGCATCGCACTCATCATCACCCAGGGGCTGGCTTTGATCATGGGCACGCCGCCGAGTGCCAGTTCGGGCATCTCCGACTGTACGTATGGTCCGACGATGAGGCCCATATCAGCGACGCCGTTGCTTAAGGAATCGAGCGCTGCCGTCGTGCTGAACAGCGCACCGCCCCAGTTGTTTTCGACGCCGAGCGATCCGCCGGACTGCTCCGCGATGAGCGTGCTCAGATGGTTCACGGCCTCTGCGCGAACGCCCCGGTTCGGACCCGGATCGTTTGAGATAAGCAGGGTCTGGGCTTGTGCGCCAAGCGCCAGTGCCGAGACGGTCGCGGCGATGGCCGCCGTTATGAGAATGCGTTTCAATTTTTCCTCCCAGAGTGGCTCACTGAAAAAAGTGAATGCTTCGTATAGTTATAGATATCATACGAATTAATCGCTAGCAATCTAGCTTCATAACTGCGCTGCGACCGCCGGCTTCCGGTTCATGCTTGTGATCGAGCAGGCGTTTTTCATCTCGGCCGCGACAGTGTTGTCGGCGCCGACCTGCCAAAGTGGCTGATCATGCTGCCGGAAATGGAGTGGGAGCCGATCATCGAGGCGGTTTCCGTCGATATTGACGACCTTATTCGGGTGATCGGAAACGATGATCCGATGGGGCTCGGCCTTTTGATGCGCAACAATCTGTTCATGTCGCTCAGCAGGTTTGGAGATGTGATGCGCGAGGGCACGCGCAGACCCGATCCCTGATCGTTCGGTCGATCTGTCACGGCTTCTCGAACAGGGTTTGAGGCAAAAAACGCCGTTACGGTGTTCTCCATGTAGGAGGCGCTGTCCTGGCGCGAATGTGAGAACACCGCAGGAGCAAGTCCGTTTCAGCGGGCAATTATATGGACGCAGGCGTCGCAATAGCGCTCGTACGCCTCACCCAACACGTCCACCGCTGACGGATCGGGCACGAAAACGCGCTCGATTGTCACGGCCTTTCGCGCGATCGCCTCGACGGGTTGACCGGAAGCGCTCGCCTGGCCGAGCATTGCAGCACCGGCCGCCGATGTGTCACGCTCGGCGATCAGGTGGACCGGGCGGTCAAGGACATCGGCGATGATCTGACACCAGAGCGGCGATTGCGCTCCGCCCTCTGCGATATGTATGTCGTCGCTGACGGCCCCGACCGTCCGCAACGCCTCGATGCATTGGCGCGCATTGAAGGCAACGCCTTCCATGATCGCCCGCACCAGATGGCCCGTGCCGTGTGCCGACGACAGGCCAAGAAACGCGCCACGGGCATCGGGACGGTTATAGGGCGTCGCCGCCCCCTCGAGAAACGGAAGGAAAGTCACGCCCTCGGCGCCGCAGGCAATTGCGGCCGCGAGCTCTTCGAGCCTGGCAAAGTCCGGCGGCGCATCGTGGCCAAGGATCGACCGGAACCAGGAAAGGCTGAGCCCGCCGCTCATGATCAGACCCAGCAACAAATGCCGATCGGCGATCGCGTGCGGGATATGCCAAAGCCCGCCGTCCGATCCGGGCCGCACCGATGCCGCCTCGGCGACAACATGGCCTGCCGTCCCCAGCGTGATTGCCGTGCGCGCGCCGGTGACAACGCCGCAGCCGACCGCGAGCGCAGCGACATCGCCCGCCCCCGTGGCAACGGGTATGCCCGCTGCTATACCGGTTTGCGCTGCCGCTTGCGCCGTCACCGTTCCAGCCACGGCGGCCGAAGGCCTGATCGGGGGCAAAAGCGCCGGATCGACACCTGCCAGACCGACAAGCTGCGCCGACCAGCCTGTCCCTCCGCTCCCGGTCATCGCCGTCGACTGGGCATCGGACGGGTCGGTCGCCAGTGAACCGGTCAACCGCAGGAGGATATAGTCCTTGACAAGGGCGATCCGGGCCGTCCGCTGCAGCAGTTCAGGGCGATTGGCGCGCAGCCAGGCAAGCTTCGGCAACACGCAGATGGCGCTCAGCGCATTGCCGGTCAGCACCGGGAAGTCCGCCTTCTGCGCCAGTTGTGACGCTTCCGCCCCGGCGCGGACATCGAGCCATATGATGGCATCGGCAAGCGGCCGCATCTGCTCGTCAAGCAGGACAAAGCCGTTGAGCTGGCCGGACAGTCCGACCGATGCGATCTCGGCGCCGGCGCGGGCGATGGCCTCACGCGTTGCCGCGCAAACCGCCTGCCACCAGTCCGCCGGTGTCTGCTCCGCCCATCCCGGGCGGGGTGCATGGGTCGGATAAGGCCGGCTGGCGCGGCCAGCGGCCAGGCCGTCATCGCCCAGGATGACAACCTTGACCGCCGATGTGCCAAGGTCGATGCCCAGATGCGCCAGCACGGTCACGGACGGTCCTTGGAACTGTAAAGACCCTTGCGTGCAAGATAGCCGAGCCACAGCTCAGCCGACTTGCGGCCACCGATTTCAAGCCAGCGCCGCCCCTTCTCGGCCGTCGCCGGCGTCGGATCGCCGAACACGCCCGAGCGCATCAGGTGGCCCATCGAAGCCTCCGATTTCCCGTAATCGTCCGGCACCGCAGGATAATCGGCAGCCGCACGGTCCATTCGCACCAGCTCCGGCGCGATCGCCAGCATCAGGGCCGTCTCGATTTCTTCGGCGTGAATATCATTGTGCCACGGTTCGGAATCGCATTGCGCAAGCATGTCGCCCAAACCGGCATAAAGACTGTTCAGAACCGCGATATCGTACTTTTCATGGATCAGTTCACGAATGGCGTGTTTGACCGGCTGCGGATTGGAGCCATGCGCGGACAGCACGAACAGCGCCTTGACGTTCCAGCCTGCAAGGCTCTCGGCAATATCGCGGATCATCGCCATATAGGTATCGAAGCGGAAGGTGAGCGTTCCGGGTTTGTCACGCCACACCCAGGCATAGCCGACATTGAGAACGGGAAGCACCATGCCGACGCTGCGCTTGGCGGTCTCGATCGCCATGGCCTCCGCGATCAGGTTGTCGGTGTCGAGCGGCAGATGCGGTCCGTGCTGCTCGAAGGAGCCCACCGGCAGGATCGCCAGGGGGTGGTCGCCGGCATAGGCCGCGATCTCATCGACGGTCGCGCGCCGTGCATCGATCCAGTGGCTCATGCCAGATCCTCCCAACGCGCCCGGTAGGCCGCATCCTCGTCCCAGCGCTGTTGATCGAGCGACCGGCCCGTTGCCGCCCCGGCCGGCAGCGTTGCGAGAAACCGCGCCGTCCCGTTGAGCAGCGTTGCCGGCGCCAGTCCGGCGCGCTCGGTTTCAGGCCAGTGCGCGAAGAAACCGGTATCGATCATCACCGACGGGAAAAGCGTGTTGACGTTGATGCCGCCGGGCGCCAGTTCGATCGCCAGGACACGCGTCAGCATCTCGACGGCGGCTTTGGACGTGCAATAGGGCGCATCGCCCGCCCGGGCGTCGGCAAGCCGGGCGAGCGAGGATGTGACGAATATGATATTGCCGCCGCCCTCGCGCATGCGGCGCGCGGCGCATCGCGCTGTCAGGAACGCACCGTCGACATTGACCCGCAGCACGTTGCGCCAGACGTCGCAGGGCATGTCGACAACGTGATGATGATCGCGATCGGTCACCGCGGCGTTGGCGATGACCGCGCGGATCGGCTCGCGGTCGGCAGCGGCCGCGAATGCGGCCTCCATCGCCGCTTCGTCGGTAATGTCCGCTTCGACGGCCGTGTAATTGGCCATCTGCACCAGCGCGGCCGGCGCGGGTGTGCGGTCGATACCCGTAACCTGCCATCCAAGATCGACAAGATCGGAGGCCAGCGCCGCGCCGATGCCGCCGGCCGTTCCGGTGATAACGGCATGTCCGTGATCCAACGTCATTTGACCGCCCCGCTTGCAAGGCCTTCTACAATATGGCGCTGGGCGAAACCGATAAAGATCAGGGCGGGCACCATCGAGCAAAGCGAGATGGCCGCAATCAGGGGCCAGTCAAAGGTCATCGTGCCGGCCAGACCGGCCACGACCACCGGCACGGTCTGTGCATCGCGTGATGTCAGGAAGAAAGCCAGCAGAAACTCGTTCCATGAAAAAATGAAAACAATGACCGCGACCGAGGCGATCATCGGCCGGGCGATTGGAACGACCACCATATAGAGCGTCTGCCACGGTTTTGCGCCATCGAGCATGGCCGCTTCGTCGAGATCCACCGGCATGGCGCGAAAATAAGTCATCAGCAGCCAGACCGAAAGCGGCAATGTGAGCGTCAGATGGGCCAGCGCAACGGCAAGACGCGTATCGAGCAGGCCGATTTTCTGGAACAGGACGTAGAGCGGCAGAATGACCGCAAACAGCGGCGCCAGCCGGATCGAGAGCACCCAGAAGCTCAAATTCTCCTGAATCGGACCGCGCATCCGCGCCAGCGCGTAGGCGGCCGGAACACCGATCGCCAGCGACAGGATCACATTCGTCAGCGCGATCGAGAAGGAGTTGAAGAAAGCGTCCACCAGCCCGCTGGCCACGATCTTTTCGTAGGCTGCGAAATTGGGTGTGAAGATGAAGGCGGGCGGCACCTCAAGCGCGGCCGCACGCGTCTTCAACGAGGCCAGGGCAAGCCATATGAGCGGAAAGACCACAAAGACGATCGATGCCGTCAGAAACGTCCAGCGTATGACCGTCAAAAGCCTCTCATGGCGGCGCGGTGCACTCATGTTCGCGCCTCCGCATCGCCTTTGACGAAACGCCTGAACATGAGCAGCGCGCCGATCAGGCAAATGACGAGCATGACCACGCCAAGCGCTGCGGCACGGCCGAAGTCAAGTTCCTGAAACGCCGTGCGCCAGCCGAAGATCGACAGGATCTGGGTCGCCCTGCCCGGCCCGCCGCGGGTCATGACATAGATGAGCTCGAATGTATTGATCGCATCCACCAGACGAAACAGGATCGCCACGAACAGCGCACCTTTCATCAGCGGCAATGTGATGAAAAAGAACTCGTGAAACGGATTGGCGCCGTCCATGCGCGCCGCCTCGTAATAGTCGCGCGGAATCGATTGCAGAGCCGCCAGAAAGATCAAAAACATAAAGGGCGTGCGACTCCACACATCGGCAATGACGACCGAAAAGAGCGCCACGCGCGGTTCGGCCAGCGGATTGAGGTCAAGGCCCGCCATGGGCAGTAGATAGGCGCCCAGGAAGCCGATTTCGCCATTGAGAAGGAACCGCCACGTAAAGCCGGCCACCACCGGCGGGATCACAAACGGCATGACCACGATTGCCCGCATCCAGCCGCGGCCGGCGCGGGCGAAGGTCAGCGCCAGCCCCATGCCAAGCCCCAGCATCAGCACGGTCGAGAGCGCCAGATAGGCCCCGGTGACCCGCAGCGCCTGCCAGAAATCGGCGCCCTCGAACAGCCGGGCAAAATTGCCCACACCGGTAAAGTAGCGATCCGGATCGGTCACCAGCCAATGCTGGGTGCTCATCCAGAACAGATAGACGGTGGGGAAAAGGACAACTGTCGCGAGTGCCACAACCATCGGCACAACAAACCAGAAACGCCAGTCGATCGTCATGTGACACTCGTATGGTCAGCAGGTGGGCGCCGGCTATTGTCGCCGGCGCCGGTGTTTTTCGATGTTACTTGTAATATCCGCCCTGTTCCAGGCGGCCCTCGGCCCAGGTCTGAAGTTCGGCGAGCGCCTCGTCGGTCGTCTTGGTGCCGGAGATTGCTTCCGACGCGGCCGTGCCGATACGCTCCATGAAGGCATTCAGTTCCGGAATGTACGGAAAATACTGCGGATTGGCCTGTTCGTAGCTGGCTTCGATCTGGTCGAGCATCTCTTTCGGCCATTTCGATGTCAGAACCTCGCCGCGGGTAATCGAAGGAAATGTCGAATAGGGCCAGCCGATCGATTCCGCAAAGCCCTGCATGGCCTGTTCCCCGGTCAGGAACGCAAGCGTCTTGAAAGCCTCTTCCTTGTTGTCAGAGAAGGCGCTGACGCCGACCGAAAACGTCCAGAAGCTCTGCACCGGCTTGCCGGAGGGGCCGATGGGGGACGGCGCAAACGCGGTATGCTTGGAGACATCCTCGTTCTCGGTACCGCCAAGCGCCGCAAACCCGTTAATCGCCGACGGCATCAGAACGACCGCCTGACCGGCACCGTAAAGGTTCATCATGTCAACCCATGTATGGGTGGCGATGCCATCGGGACCGAAGTCACGCGACCAGTTCACGAAGGTCTCGAACCCGTCGCGGAAGTCACCGGTGAAAATCGGCCGCGCCTTGGCCTCGCGGATTTGCTCGGGCGTGGTCGCACCGCCTTCGAACCAGGCTGGATAACCCGCATAGGCATAGACAAAACCGTTGAGATCAAGACTGGGCTCCTCGCCCGGTGCGCCGCGCATGGTCAGCGGGTAGACGTCGGTAATGCCGTCGGCCTCGAGGCCCACCTTGATGGTTTCAAGCGCCTGCTCAAGCTCCGCGGTCGTAGCCGGAAACGTATCGATACCGTAACGCTCGAAAATATCCTTGCGGTAGATCACGCCCGCACCGAACGAATAATAGGGCAGCGCCCAGAGCTTGCCGTCAACGCGGTTGGCGTCCAAAAACTGCGGATAAACCGCTCCCGGATCGAAATACTCGGTCGCCGTGGAAAGAAGATCGTCCAGCGGCTCCAGATAGCCGGCATAGGAAAAGGTCTGCACGGCTCCGTCCGAGCCCAGCATCACCAGATCGTAGTTGCCGGTCTCGTTGACCAGATCGAGCAGCACTTTCTGCCGGGCGGTTTCCTCATCGGCGAACTCGATGTTGATGGTGATGTCGTTGGCTTCCTCGAACGCGCGCAGCTTGTCGGTCTTGTCGGTGCCCGACGGCCCGAACATGTCGGCCCAGGCAAACCCCGGCGCGAATGCCACGATGTTGATTTCGGTCTCGGCCTGCGCGGCGACAGGCAGCGTCAACGCGACGGCCGCGGCGGTCAAAAGTCTGGCTGTTTTTTTCAAAATCACCTCCCGTTCCATGAGTTGTTTTTGCAATTTTTCGATGCGCGCCAACGCACCGGTCAAATGCGATTGACTTTCGACTAGCACATTTGTAATTCTCTATCAACAAAATTTGCAAATCGCCGCCATGAGGTTAAACATGCCACCCGTTTCCGCCACCGCTGATACGCTGACCCACACGGGAATCGCGGATCGGGAGCAGGCGCTGCTGCTGCGCGCCGCGTGGCTCTACTTTATCGAGGAGCAGACCCAGGCGACGATCGCCGATGCGCTGGGGTTGTCGCGTTTCCGGGTCAACCGGATGCTGGCCGAGGCACGCGCGAGCGGCCTGGTGCGGGTCGAGGTGACAACGCCGATGGCTTCGTGCGTCGAATTGGAACGCCGCGCGATGGAGACCTTCGGTGTGCGCGATGCGGTTGTCGTGCCGAGTCCGCTGATGCCGGACGGCACCCATGTCATGATCGGCGCCGGACTGGCCCGTTACATGTCCGCGCAAATCGCCGATCCGGAGCTGAACATCTTCGGTTTCGGTTGGGGACAGACCATGCGGGAGATGCTGCGCTACATGCGACCCGTGCCCCGGCCCGAGTGCAGCATCGTCACGCTCCTGGGTGCGCTGCCACGGTCTTCGGAAGAAAATGCCATTGATATCATTGGAAAAATCGGGCGATTGCTGAGCGCCGAACGCTATTACATGACCGCGCCGATCTACACGGACACGCCAGAGGCGCGCTATGTGCTTACCGGCCAGCAATTCTATGCATCGGTGCTCGACCTGATCCTTCGGACCGATGTCGCCTGCTTTGCCGCCGGCGACATGAGCGATGCGTCGCTGCTGATCCGGCATGCCCTGCCCAAGGGCGTGACCGCCGACGACCTGGTCGCCGCCGGCGCCGTCGGCGATTTCCTCGGCACCTTCATCGACATTGACGGCGTCGCGGTCGATCACCCGGTCAACCGGCAGTTGGTCGGCCCCGGACTCGCGGATCTTGCTGCCATGAAAACGCTGGTGATGGCTTCGGGCGGGCCCGGCAAGGTGGACGTGGTCACTGGCGCCCTGCGCACCGGCCTGGTTCATGTGTTGGTGACCGACGAAGCAACGATGAGCGCTGTGCTCACACGATCGGGCGATACGGCGGCGGGCGCCGCCTAAATCAAACAAATGATGCAAAGAGCGCACAAAAGTGCAGGCGGAGATTGAAAACAATGATCGAATGGAAGCGATTGACCAACCACGAGGTGGACGCGCTGGATCGCCGGCTGCCGGTATTGATCCCGATTGGCCTGATCGAGGCACACGGGCCGCATCTTTCCCTGAGCGTCGACATCGACACGGCCGAGTTTTTTTCCCGGGCCATCGCCGAGCGGACCGGGGCGGTCCTGGCACCCGGCCTGCCCTACGGCTTTGCCGATGAAATGCGCGAATATCCCGGAACGATCGGCCTGACGATCGCGACCTTCACCGCCGTCATCACGGAACTCGGCCAGATGTTCTGCCGCCACGGGTTCGAGCGCCTGATCTTCGTCAGCGGCCACGGCGCCAACAAAGCGCCCTGCGAAGCTGCATTCTGGACGATCTGGGAGACATATCCGGACGCACGGCTTGCCTGCTGGAACTGGTGGACCGAGGCCGGCATCGCCGGCATCCATCATGCCGACAAGGGCGAGACCGAGGTCGCCGCCGTCACCGGTGCGGTCTACCATCCCGAGCGTGCCGCCGACTTCAGGATCGACAAGCCCTGGTACAAGCTGCGCTCGCGGTTCGCGATCCACCCCGAATCCGGCGGCATCAACGGCGAGCCGACCAAGGCGGACCTCGATCTCGGTCGCGCCAATCGCGACAAGGTGGTCGAGGTCCTGTCGGCCAAGGTCAGGCAGATCATGCAGGCCGACGGCCTCCAGCCAACGGCACAACAAGCGGAGTGACCAGAACCATGCCCGAAACGTTGAAGCGCTACCGGACAGCCAAGCGCATGAGCCAGATCGTCGAAGTGCCGGCCGGCGCGACCATGCTGCATTTCGCCGGCCAGATTGCCTCCGACCGCACCCTCGATCTGGAAGGCCAGACCCGCGACATCCTCGAGAAGCTCGACGCCATGCTGGCCGAGGCCGGGTCGGATCGCACCAGGATCGTCTCGGCCATGATCTGGCTGTCGGACATCCGCAACCGCCATGTCTTCAATCCCATCTGGGACGCCTGGGTGCCGGAGGGGGCCGCGCCCGCCCGGGCCTGCGTGGAAGCCCGTCTTGCCGAAGCATCCGATCTGGTGGAAATCCAGATCGTGGCCGTGAAGTGAGCTCGCGCGGAAATCAGGGAACAACGATATCACCATGGTGAACGTGACGCTCGAACACATCGACAAGAGCTTCGGCACGCATAAGGTGCTGAAGGATATCTCGCTTGAGGTGGCCGATCGCGCCTTTGTCGCGCTGGTCGGCCCGTCCGGCTGCGGCAAGTCGACCCTTCTGCGCGTCATTGCGGGACTGGAATCGGTCAATGGCGGCGACATCCGTTTCGGCGGCCGGCGCATGAACGATGTGCCCGCACCCGATCGGGCCGCGGCGATGGTGTTTCAGTCCTATGCTCTCTATCCGCATATGACCGTCTGGGAGAACATATCCTTCAGTCTTCGGCTGAAGGGTGTGTCAAAGGCGGAGCGGCGACGGCGTGCCGCGGACGTCGCCAGGCTGCTGCAGCTCGATGAACTGCTCGACCGCCGCCCGGGTCAGCTTTCCGGCGGTCAGCGCCAGCGCGTTGCCATCGGCCGGGCACTCTTGCGCAAACCGGACGTGTTCCTGTTCGATGAACCACTGTCCAATCTCGACGCTGCGCTGCGCGGCGAAATGCGCGTCGAACTCACGCGTCTGCACCAGTCGATCGGCAACACGATGATCTATGTCACCCACGACCAGATGGAGGCGATGACCATGGCCGACCAGATCGTTGTTCTGCATGAAGGGCGCATCATGCAGGTCGGCGCGCCGATGGAACTTTATACACGTCCGGCCTCCCGGTTCGTGGCCGAGTTCATCGGCGCGCCGCGCATCAACCTGATGAATGCGCAGGTGATCGCCGGCAACGAAAGCGTGACGCGCATCGCGCTTGGCGAAAGCAAGACCATCGAATTGCCCGCACACGCGGTCAAATCCGGCGCTTCGGTCACCCTCGGCGTGCGCCCCGAAGACGTCGATCTGCACGACGCCGGAGACGATCATCATGCCGACGCGATCGATGCGACCGTTGATGTCGTTGAACATCTGGGTGCCGAAGCGCTGATCTATGCCAAGGTCGACGGCCTTCCCGAGGCTCTGCGCTTCAAGGCCGAGGGCACGACACCGCTCACCACCGGCGACACGGTCAAGTTGACCGTGAGGGCACCGGCCTGCCACCTGTTTGACGATCGCGGTGAGCGTGTGGAAAGGATGGCCGGCTAGCCCCGGAAGGAGGAAGCTGCGGAAACCTGGGCTCAATCTGACCTATCTGGAAATAGGCCCCATAGCAGAAACGGACACTATTTGTAACATACCAAACAGTCCGCGCTTGGTTGCTTCAACGGAGGAAAGAATGGTTGGCTCGGCTCCAATCGTCTTCATGCCGGCATGATAAAGTCGCTTGAGTTCGCTGTCGGCGATCAGAAGAGGTTCAGCCTGACTTTCCGTGGTGCAATGCAGTTCTTCACCCAAAATCAATCCCGAAAGATACCAATAGGCTTCGCCGCTGGTCATCTTATCTGCAAGAACCTTTGTTCTGGCCTGGAAAAGATAGCTGGAAATTTCCCTCTCTTTCGAATCGCGCAATCCGAGTTGAAATGCGGCTTCGTCAAACGGCTGCTTTTGTGCGAACGCGCCAAATACACTCTTTCCGGCCGCCAGTTCAAACAGCTCGCCGGTTACGAATGTTCGAAATTTCAGAATCTTGCCACCAACTGCCATGACCCATTTGGAATGCGTTCCGGGCAGGCATATGGCTCCCGAATAATCCCGGCGATCCGCAGCGAGTGCGCCCAATAGCTGTGTTTCCTCGCCACGCATAACTTCCGGGCGCCCGTCGGACGACGTCAGCCCCGGAACAAGCCAAGTTCTGCTGCGGGGAGCAGGAACGAGCGAATGAAAGAATTCCTCCGGCAAAATGGGCGTGTGCAGGTAGGGAGCTTCGATCCAGCCACCTTTTGCCCCGATCATTCCGCAGGCGACCACGGGTACATCGCCGGGCTGGCCGAGTTCCTCGATCAGCTCAGCGATGATGGGCTCGAAGTCACCGGTTTTCAGACGCGAAAGAGATGCCGCTCGGCGCGTCTCGCCAAGGGTCGCGCCGGCATCGCCAAGCGCCCATGCACGCACATTGGATGTGCCCCAATCAATACCGACGCCCAACACGTTCAACGCGCTTTCCCCCGTGCCTTTGCCAGCTGCGCACAGACGATCCGCCGGCCGCGCATCACAGCGACATCGTCAACCATGTCTGCAGCGACATCGTCAACCATGTCTGCAGGAACATGCGGGGTATCTACTTTTGTTGACCCGGGTCTCATCCCCTCTCCGCCTGCTCGCTTCAACTCCACCGACGGTCCATCGCGCCGCCGCATATTCGTGTTGACATCACAGACATACAGTGTCAGTTCATATTCCGCAATACTGGTATTTATTCCAGTATATTGGAATTCTGATCGAGGTGAACGCACATGACTATCAAAAGGCACGGGATCAATGATTCCAAAGGATCAGGACAACAAGCTCTGCCATTCGCCAAGGCGACGGAAGCGGACGGATGGCTATACGTCTCGGGCCAGACACCGATGGTGGATGGCGAGATCATCGACGGCGGCATCGTGCCCCAGGCACATCAGGCGATTCGCAATATGATCGCGATTGTCGAAGAGGCAGGCTACACCACCGCCGACATCATGCGGATCGGGGTCTGGCTGGATGACCCCCGGGATTTCTGGAGCTTCAACAAAGTATTCTCGGAATATTTCGGAGATAACCCGCCTGCCCGGGCCTGCGTACAGTCGGCGCTGGTGGTTGATTGCAAGGTTGAGGTGGACTGCGTCGCATATCGCAAGGTAAGTTGACGCCGCAAGCGATACAAAGAACTGCTTCGGAGTTGGCAAGCAGAAATGGCGAAGCCGAAAACCAAGGCCCGGGGACTCGAGCGGGCTTTCGCTATCCTTGACTACCTGTGCGAGGCCGGCAAGCCGCAAAGGCCGATTGAGATATGCGAGGGAATGCAGGCGCCGAAGTCCTCCATCTACGAACTCGTCGGCGTGCTGGTTTCCGCGAATGTCCTGGAAAGGGTCGACGTCGAAGGCAGGTTGTTTTTCGGCTCCAAAATCAATTACTGGAGCATCAATTACAACAAGAGGAAAAACCTCGATAGCCTTGCGCGGCCTATACTGAAGTGGATTACGGACAAGACGCACGAAACGTCTCAGCTATGCAGGCTTGATGGCAACAAGTTCTATGTCGCGATGATGAATGAGGGAACCAGGCCATTTCGCATCAGCGCCGATATCGGCGAGCGAACGCCGATCCCGTGGACGGCTTCGGGTCGTTTGCTGCTGGCGCATTTGAGTGATCGGGAGATACTGGATTTCATCCCCGCTCCCGATTTTGCACTGCCCGATGGCTCGAAAATCCGCAGAAGATATTTCTTGAACAGTGTACACGAGGCACGGGAAGCCGGGTTCTTTGACCTCCACAGCGTCGCCGACAACTTCACCCATTGTTTTGCGGCGCCGGTTTATGGGCAGGGGGACGTGTGTGAATGCACGCTCTGTATAATCGCGCCAAGGGCAGACGCCTCCCGGCACCATGACGAATACAGATCGGTCCTCGTGGAGGCAGGCAGACTATTGTCGGAAGAACTGGCAACTGCACCGGAAATGCGGACCGATATAGCCGCCGAATAGAACCGGAAATGCCGGAATCCACTCCCGGATGTTTTGTCGTTTGAAGAGCCGTTTCGACACGGGCACCCCGAAAATAACATCATCGCCCGTCCCATGCGGTTTAGCGGATGTCGGCGCAGGATTCGCCGGCGACAAAATTGGGCATGAAAATCTGCTCGCGCGGCTGTGTTTCAGCACCTCCATCGGAGAGGCGCTCGAGCAGCCACTCAATGGCCAGATTTCCAATTTCCTTGATAGGTTGGACGACCGTGGTGATACGCGGCTTGACCAGATCCCCCCAGGGCACGTCGTCTATTCCCGCTATCGATATGTCCTCCGGACAACGAAATCCGAGGTCGATAGCGGCTCTGAGCGTTCCAAGGGCCAGGACGTTGTTGCCGGCGATGATCGCCGTTGGACGATCGATACGGTTCAGCAAATCCGCGGCGACCGCATTGCCCGCATGCAAATGAAAGACCGTCCGGACAAACAAGGACGGATCGACCTCCAGGCCGGCATCTTCGATGGCCTGCTTGGCGCCGGCCAGGCGCTCCTCCGCCGTCCATAGCCCTGCCTCGCCAGTGATAAAGGCAATGCGCCGATGGCCAAGTCTGAGCAGATAGTCGGCCAGCATACGCGCGGCGGCGCGGTTGTCGATGCCGATAAAGTCACGTTCAAGGCCCGGCAGTTTCTGATCGACGGTAACCAGTGGCGGCAGGTCCGGCTTGCCGAGCAGATCAACAAAGCGAGCAGAACTGCTGCCCGGCATCATGATGATGCCGTCCACACGTTGCCTTCGCAATTGGGCCAGCACCTCCATGCTGCGGGCTTCGTCCTCCGCATTGCAGATGATGATTGAATAGCCCGCATTTGCCGCCGCCTTTTCGATCCTGCGGACCACGGCGGCGCAATAGGGGTTGGAGATGCTTTGCACCACCACGCCGATCAGGTTTGTGCGGGCAAGGCGAAGACTGCGCGCGATCGAATTGGGCGTATAGCCGACTTGCACCGCGGCGGCGTGTACGCGTTGCCGCGTCTCTTCGCGGACCACGGCGCTGTTGTTGAATGTCGCCGAAACGGTCGCGATCGACACGTTTGCGACCCGGGCAACGTCTTTTATGGTGGTCAAGGCAGCTTCTTCAAAACGTTTTAGATAACAACATTATAGGTATTTTTAGCAAAATCGCCACAAAATTCGATGATTTTAAGACATTTCCACCGAAACCTTGGTCACTTTAGCGTTTACAAGCTGATTAAATCTCCATATTATCAAAACGTTTCGATTTTTACGAAACCGCTTGCCTGGTGCCCCATGCGGCGATTTTGGGCGTGTCGATCTGGAGGTTGGAGGAGTGAATGGACGCATCTGATTTGCAATCGTTGGCGCTGCCGGAGAGCAGGAAAGCGTGGTTCGTCAATGATCGCTTTGGCCTGTTCATTCATTTTGGCCTCTACGCCCTTCCGGCGCGTCACGAGTGGATCAAAAACTTCGAAGAACTGACCGACGACGACTATCAGCCCTATTTCGATAATTTCGATCCCGATCTCTACGATCCTGTCGCATGGGCGAAGTGTGCTCGCGCGGCGGGCATGAAATATGTGGTTCTGACCACCAAGCACCATGAAGGGTTCTGCCTTTGGGATACAAAGGCAACCGACTACAAGGTCACCAACACGCCCTATGGCAATGATCTGCTAGGACCCTTCGTCGAGGCGTTCCGGGCCGAGGGTCTGCGTGTCGGCTTCTATTATTCGCTGCTCGACTGGCATCATCCCGATTTCACGGTCGATCCGCGCCATCCCCAGCGCAACCATCCGGACGCGGCGGCCCTGAACCAGGCCCGCGACGGGCGCCGCTATGCCGAATATATGCGCGAGCAGGTGCGCGAGTTGCTCACCTGGTTCGGCAAGATCGACATTATGTGGTTCGACTTCAGCTATGCGGACTGGATGGCGGTGCATGCGCGCAGTATCCATGGCTGCACGCAGTCGCAATACACCGCGCCGCCCGATTGTCGCCTGACGCAGAACGGCAACCGTCTTTATCTGCACATTTTCAACTGGCCGTTCCGGCATCTGCATTTCGACGCGATCGCCGGCAAGGTCGACTATGCGCAGTTCCTGCATGACGGAAGCGAAGTGAGCTGGCTCAAGCCCGGCCCGGGTGCGCCGCACTCCAACACCCGCCTTGCCGTCAGCGACGACATGCTGACGTTCATGCTGCCCGTGCGGCGGCCGCCGGTCACCGTGCCGGTGATTGAGATTTTCCTGAAGGAATAAGCGGCTGCATTGAGCCGGACTACAGTGCCGGCTCGGCGTGCTTGGACCTAAGGAGACAGCCTACGCGGCGGGTCACGCGCGCCGCGGCGAACAGAGCAAACAGGGAGGAAACGCTATGAGAAAATTCGCAACGCTTGCCGCCTCGGCGGTACTGGCCGCAGCCGCCTTGGCCATGCAGCCGGCACGGGCCGAGCCGGTCAATCTGACCTGGTTCATGTGGACGAGTACCGACGAAGAGGCGGAGGCGTGGAAGCATGTCGCCGGCATGGTCACTGAAAAGCATCCCGACATCACGATCGAGTTTCAGACGGCTTCCTGGCCGAACTACTGGACAAAGCTGCCGGCGTTGGCGGCATCCGGCAATCTGCCGGACATTGTCAGCCTTCAGGCGCTGCGTACGCCCGGCTTTGCCGGCCTCATGATGCCGCTCGACGAACTGATCGCGCGGGACAATTTCGACATCGACGCCTTCGTTCCCTCTATGGTTGACGGTCTCAGCAAGGACGGCAAGGTCCTGGCCCTGGCTTACGATGTCGGTCCATGGGTGATGTACTACAACAAGGACCGGTTCGAAGAGGCCGGCCTGCCTTTGCCAAAGCCTGGCTGGACCGAGGCGGAATTCCTGGACGCCGCCAAGGCGCTGACCGGAGACGGCAAATTCGGCGCAAGCACGCCGGTGATCTCCCAGTTCCTGGCCCATGCCGCCTCCATGGGAGCCACCTATCTCGATGCCGACGGCAATCTGGACCTGACCAATGACGATCTGAAGGCGGCCTTCGCCGACTATGTGAAGCTGGTCACGGAGCACAAGGTCGCGCCGCTCCTGCCGCCGGCGCCTAGCGGCACCTCCACCAACAACATAGCGCGCGAGAAGTTCATTTCCGGTGAGGTCGCGACCTTCGTCACCGGCCCTTGGGAGATGCTCAATCTGCGGGCTAAGGCCGGCTTCGAAGTCGGCATGGCGCCAATGCCGGTCCGCAGTGCCGGTTCCATCACGCTCAGCACCGGTTCGGGCTTCGGCATCGCAGCCACCAGCGAGAACAAGGAAGCGGCCTGGAAGGCGGTGCAGATTCTGAGCGGGCCGCAGGCCCAGGAATATCAATGCGGGCCGCGGTCTGGCTGCCCGCACCGCGCAGCAGAAGCATTGGCTGGAGGCCGCCGCCAAGGATGTCGAAGGCGGTGTGGCTGCGCTTGAAGCGGCCTCGGACACGGCTCTGGCGTTCGTGACAACGCCGGAATGGAACACCGTCCAGCGGCTTTTTGAACAGTATGCGCCATTGGCTTTCTCCGGTTCGCAAGAACCCGGTGAGGTGCTGGAAACCATTCAGGTGCTGGCAACGCAATGACGTGACCGTGGCGGGGCTCTTACCGGGCCCCGCTTTTCAATCCTTTTCCACCTGTTGAAAGAGAGAGGGCATGGCCGCAAAAGACGAAACCGACGTGGGCGCGCCGGTTCAGCGGAGCCGCACGCGCATCGGCAAGGACCGTTTCGGTGATCTTTCCGTCGCGTTCTGGTTCCTGCTGCCCAGCGCGCTCGGGTTGTTCATATTCCTTGTTTTCCCGCTCTTTGCATCCCTGGCTCTGTCTTTCACCGACTGGACACTGATCGGCGAAGCAAAGTTCGTCGGCTTGTCCAATTTCGTCCGCGTGTTCACCATCGATCCGATCTTCTGGACGGTGCTGTGGAATACCGTGTTCTTCACGGTCGAATATCTCGTCCTCAACCTGGTGATCGCGCTCGGTCTGGCGGTCTGGATCAGCAATCTGAGATGGGGCAAAGGCCTGTTCCGTCTGATCTTCTTTCTGCCCACCTTCACTCCTTTGATCGGCGCTTCGGTCGTGTGGCTCCTGATCTTCACGCCGGGCGGCGTTCTGGACTGGGTGTTCGGGGCAATCGGCTTGCCGATCGGCAACCTGATCGTACAGCCCGAATATGCCATGCAGACGATCATTATCCTCTCGATCTGGGGACATGTGGGCTACAATCTCATGCTGTTTGGCGCAGCGCTGGAATCAATTCCGAAACACTATCTGGAAGCCGCTGAAATCGACGGCGCCAATGCCTGGCAGCGCTTCTGGAAAGTCAAGCTGCCGCTGATCTCGCCGACATTGTTTTTCGGCACCGTGATGACCGCGATCACCAGCCTGCAGGTGTTCGACCAGGTATTCGCGTTGACCAATGGCGGGCCAGGCTCGGCCACGGCGACACTGGGCTTCCATATCTACACCACCGGTTTCGGTGTCTATCGAATGGGATATGCCTCTTCGATGGCGTGGATCCTGTTCGCCATGATCATGGCGCTGACGGCCGTGCAACTGCGTCTCCAGCACAGGTGGGTCCACTATGACCAGTGAGGCGCCTGCCAGAAAGCCGTTCGGCATCATCACCGGCATTGTGTCCCATGCGGGCATGGTGTTTGTCGCGGCGCTGTTCCTGTTTCCGTTTTTCTGGATGGTATCGAACGCGATCCGTCCGGCAAACGAGATCTTCACGGTGCCGCCGCAGATGCTGCCCAGCGAACCGCAATGGGAGAATTTCGTCGCTGCCTGGCTCTATCTTCCTTTCGGGCGATTTTTCCTCAACAGCGCATTTGTCGCCGGGGCGATCACCGTCATCACGCTCGTTGTTTCAAGTCTTGCCGGATATGCGTTTGCACGGATGCGGTTTCCCGGCAGCAGCGGTCTTTTTCTGATCTATCTCGCCACCTTGATGGTGCCGCAGGCCGTGGTCGTGATTCCGCTGTTCCTGATGATGACCTGGCTCGGCTGGATCGACACGTTCCAGGGGCTGATCCTGCCGATGGCGTTTTCGTCCTTCGGGACATTCATGATGCGCCAGTTCTTCTTGACCATACCGAGGGAACTGGAGGATGCGGCGGTGATCGACGGCGCGTCGCGGCTGCGAATCCTGGTCAGCATCTTTGTGCCACTGTCGCTGCCGGCACTCGGACTGCTTGCTCTGTTTACTTTCACCACGCAATGGAATTCGTTCCTGTGGCCGCTGGTAGCGGTGAACGATCCCAACCTCGCCACCATCCCGCTCGGGCTCACTCTTTTCCAGGCACAGCAGGGCGATGAGTGGAATTACCTGATGGCAGGCGCGGCCATATCCATGGTTCCCGGCCTCGTGCTGACCATCCTGCTGCAACGCTTCATCTTCAAGGGAATGGCCATCACGTCAGGCTTTGGCGGGCGATGAGCACGGCCCCATGAATACGCTCGGGTGCGTTGAGCGCCACCTTGAGTTTCTGCAATCCAACTTTCGCGAGAGGACATATCATGCGTTATCGTCAGATTCACCTTGACTTTCATACCGCCGGCGAGATTCCCGGTATCGGCAGTCGGTTCGATCCCGGAGATTTTGCCGACACGATCGCCAGGGCGGGCGTCGATTCGATCAATGTGTTCGCCAAATGCCATCACGGCTACTCATACCATCCCACCGAGGTCGGCGAGATGCACCCGCATCTGGAATTCGATCTCTTGCGCGCGCAGGTTGACGCGCTGCAGGCACGCGGCATCGAAACGCCGATCTACGTTTCGGTAGTGTGGGATGAACTGGCCGCCCGCAACCATCCCGATTGGCCCATCGTCAACCCTGATGGCTCCAACCCGATCCTGAAGCGGTACAATGCGGAAACCGGCTGGCAGTTTCTCGATCTCTCGTCACCCTATCTCGACTATCTGGCCGCCCAGGTCGAGGAAGTGGTCCGGCTCTTCCCGAACACGCACGGCCTGTGGATGGACATTTGTTTCCAGAAGCCGTCCATCAGTGAATACGCCAAAAAGGGCATGGAAGCGGACGGCCTCGACTGGACCGATCCCGATCATCGCGACCAGTTCTCCGAACAGACGACGCTGCGCCTCTTCGAGCGGATCACCGGTATCGCCAAGGGCGCCGATCTGCCGGTCTTCTACAATCTGGGCCATATCCGGCGCGGCCGCGACGACGTGCTGCGCAGATATTTCAGCCATCTGGAAATCGAATCGCTGCCCACCGCCAAGTGGGGTTACGAACATTTCCCGGTGTCGGCGCGCTATTTCGAGCCGACCGGCATGACCTATCTCGGCATGACCGGCAAGTTCCACCAGGCCTGGGGTGAGATGGGCGGCTACAAGAAGCCCGACGCTCTGGTCTACGAATGCGGCGCGATGATCGCACAGGGCGCGCGCTGTTGCATCGGCGATCATCTCAACCCGGCGGGCGATGTCGACCATTCAACCTATGCGGCGGTCGGCAAAGCCTATGCCCATGTGGAAGCCTGCGAGCCCTGGCTGGAGGGAAGCACCAACCGTGCCGAAATCGGTCTGATGAGTATCGAGGCCGCCGGGCGTCCGCTGTTCAGCGATCTGCCGGGCCAGCACAACCCGGTCGATGACGGCGCGGTCCGGCTACTGCTCGAATGCAAATATACTTTCGATCTCCTGTCGCCCGGCAGCGATTTGAACGCCTACCGTCTGATCATCCTGCCCGATGCGATCGTCGTCGATGACGCACTGAAAGCCAGGCTCGATGCCTATCTCGACCAGGGCGGACATTTGCTGATGACCGGTACGAGCGGTCTGCGCGACGGCACGTTCCTGTTCGACGCGGGCGCAAAGTGGCACGGGCAATCGCAAATGAAGGGTGGCGACTATGCGCTGCCAAGGAGCGATCTGCGCGCCTCCTTCGTCGATGCGCCGCTGTTCATGTATGCGCCGTCGCAACAGGTGACAGTGACCGACGGCGAGACCCTCGGCGACATATTCGATCCCTATTTCGACCGCGCCGGCGACATGTTCAGCGGTCATCTGCACACGCCGGCAAGGCCCGATGCCAACGGTTTCGCATTGGGCACGCAAAAGGGCAGCGTGACCTATCTCGCCCATCCGGTTTTTTCGGTCTACCACAAGGCCGGTGCGGTCGCGGCGCTGGAGATCGCCGACAAGGTGGTCGCCGCCGCGCTTGGCCGACCCAAAATGATCGATGCCGGCCTTCCGGTCGCGGGACGGGCGACGCTCAGGCGCCAGGACGGCCGCGACGTTCTGCATCTGCTCTACGCCAATCCGACATTGCGCGGGAAACTGACGGGCGGTCCGGTCCAGCCGATCCAGGACATCGTTACGCTGTCCGACATTGCCGTGGATGTCGAGGCCGCCGGCACGGTGTCCTCGGTGCGGCTCGTGCCGCAGGGCACGCCCGTCGACTTCACGTATGACGGCGACCGGGCACGCTTCACGGTGCCTCGTCTGCATGGCCATCAGATGATCGAGATCGCGCATGGCTGAGACCGGCGGGAAGGAGGTGAGAAGATGACGGCAGTTGCGGTCCACAATCTCAACAAGCACTACGGCAGCTACCATGCGATCCGCAACATCAACCTCGGCATCGACCCGCAGGAGTTCGTCGTGCTGGTCGGCCCGTCGGGATGCGGCAAGTCAACCCTTTTGCGCATGATCGCAGGGCTTGAAACCGTATCGTCAGGGGACATCGAAATCACCGGCAGAGTTGTCAACGAGGTCCCGGCCAAGGATCGCAACATCGCGATGGTTTTCCAGAACTATGCCCTCTATCCGCACAAGAGCGTCTTCGAGAACATGGCATTCAGCCTGCGCTTGAAGAAACAAAGCCGCGACATCATTCACCGGCGGGTACAGGAGGCGGCGGCCATCCTCGGCCTTGAACCGCTGCTTGACCGCAAGCCAAGCCAGCTTTCAGGCGGTCAGCGGCAGCGGGTCGCCATGGGCCGCGCCATCGTGCGCGATTCCAAGGTCTTCCTGTTCGACGAACCCCTGTCCAACCTCGACGCCAAGCTGCGGGTCCAGATGCGCACGGAAATCCGCGCCCTGCACCGGCGCCTGGGATGCACGACCATCTACGTCACGCATGACCAGATCGAGGCGATGACCATGGCCGATAAGATCGTGGTCATGAACACCGGCGTCATCGAACAGGTCGGCACGCCGGCCGAACTCTACGACCATCCGGCCAACCTGTTTGTCGCCAGCTTCATAGGCTCACCTTCGATGAACCTTCTGGAAGGCGACATCGCTGTGGAGGCGGACGCGGTCTATGTCAACTACAGGGCAAACCGGCTGCCTTGCGCCGCGGCCGCAAAAGCGCGACCCGGCGCAAAGGTCACCTTCGGGGCACGGCCCGAGCATGTCCACATATGCGTGGATGGTGATCCGGACCGGCACAATGCGACGATCAACATGATCGAACTGACCGGTCCCGACCGGATTGTGGTGCTCGATTTCGCCGGCGAAATGGTCATCGCCGAGATGGACAAGAAGACACCACTTGCCGAGGGGCAGAAGGTCGAAGTCACCTTTCAGGCCAATGAAACCCACCTGTTCGACCAAAGGACAGGGGCCAATCTGAACTTGAGCCCCTGAACCTCCTCCACGCGGGTGTTGTGGCAGCCGTAGCCCATACCCAGTAACAACCACAAGAACATTCTAATACAGTGAGATTCGGCCGTCCGCCAGGAGTTCCCCGATGGCGCCGATCGTGACCGCCGCACTCGGTTCGAAGACGAGCCCCTCCTTCGCCACCAATTGGCGGGCAACACCGGCAATCGCTTCCTCATCGACCCCCACGGAAAGGCTCGAGGCCTTCGTCGACTTTCACTCGGTACCGACCCGGAAACCGAAGGCAGAAGAATCCAACCAAAAACGATCCGGTCATCCGGTTTCGAGGGCCTCCATAACCTCGTCAAACGGAGCCGTTTCATGCTGCGCTGCTTTACTCCTCAATCTCAAAAGTTTTATTTTTTTATCATATATCAAAAAATATTGAGATATTTTAGACAAAATATCCATAAATTGATGAAAAATTAAAAAAAGCCTTGCCGCAAGCAAATCTCGACCGCATACTCAATCCGACTTAATGCCCAATGCATGGCAGATGGATTGACCGCATTTGCACACAGCGCATATCAAGCGCGCTGACATAAAGAAGCTTCGCCACACAGTGTTCGGGTCGGAGCAATATGGGAGGAGAGACTGAGATGACACAATCCTTGGAGAAATTCCTTCTGTCCCGCCGCCGGGTTCTCCAGGGCGGAGCGGCACTGTCTGCCGGAGCTCTGTTCGGACAGCCCGCATTAGGTGCCCCATCGACGCCGCTGACCTTCGTTGGCTGGCAGTATCAGCCACAGATCGTAGAGGAGAATGTTGGTATTTTCTCGGACCTCTATGATGAGAGCGTCAACTACGAGCTTGCCACAGGCGACTACCACGCCGTGGTGGAAACCAAACTGACCGGCGGTCAGCACATGGATATGTTCTATTCTGAAGAAGACCGGATCGCGCGCTGGCACACTGCCGGCTGGATTCGCGATCTGGAGAGCCTCCCTGGTGTCGATGACATCAAGGCCGGCATCCTCCCGGTCAGTATCGAGTCGTTGTCGCTGCCGGATGGACGCTTCGCCGGAATGCCATACTATGCGGGCTACAACGCCTTTGTTTACAACGAGGAGCACCTGACCAAAGTCGGCATTGAGGTTCCGGAGAGTTGGGATGCGCTGTTGGAGGCTTGCCGCAAGCTAAAAGCGGACGGTATCTCCGACGCGCCTTACATATCCGCATGGGGCCAAAGGTGGGCCGAACTTTCGTGGAGCATTTTCGCAGCCTGGTACTCGGAGGGTGCCAAGGTCTTCGATGAGAACAACGACTTTGTTGATGAGCCGGCGCTACGCAGGGTCCTGGAGACGCACCAAAGCCTGTACCAGGAAGGGCTTGTCTCCGAAGATATCATGACGCTGCCCGGCGAGGGTGTCCCAAGCTATGCCTCCGGGCGCCATACCTTCATGGTACTGCACGACTATAACCAGAAGGTAGTCAATGATCCTGCCGTCTCCAAGGTCGCCGGTCGGATCAAAAATGCGATGATGCCGGGAGCAACCCGCTCCACGATGGCCTGGACAGCCTGCTACCTCATGGGCTCGCAGCCAGTCGACGTCGAGCGCGTATGGAACTTGTTGCAGTTTTTCGGTGGCAAGTCCAAAGACGGCGAATACCACGTCATTAAGCGCTGGGCGCTCGAGTTTGGACTAGGCTCCGGATACAAGGAAGTCATGAGTGATCCAGACGTTGTTGAGGCGTTCGCCAAGTGGAAGGACCTGGAGATCGCCGCCGCCCAAGTGGAGATCGCCACTGCACGTAAGGTCGGCAAGGAGATTTGGTTCTCTGAATGGGACCTCTTCATGATGCAAAGAGTACAGGAGTACATTCGGTCCGGCAGTTCTACAGACAATCTCGTGGCCGCGCTGGCGGAGAAAGCCAGCGAGTTGAAGACACAATATCAGTAAGGTAGCTGAACCCCGGAAACAGCGGTGGGAGGCGCATGTGTCCAAGGTCAAGCCCGGCATGCCAAAAACGTTGAAGGCCCCTGCGAACGTCCCCTCCATCTCCCGCCACCTGACGGATGGTCCACCAGCATTTGGTTATGCCGCAGTTGCACCGACCTTATTGATCGTCGTTGCGATCGCTGGATTGCCGCTCCTTTATAGTCTTTACCTTTCGTTCAACAGCATCAATCCAATCACCAAGCGTTGGATTTTCGTGGGCGCTGACAATTATGCCTCTCTTCTCTCTGGCTCGCAGTTTTGGGTGTCCTTTGCGCGCACGGCTTATTTTGCCGTGTTTGCGGTGGTGGGAACGACGATCCTTGGCATGATCATCGCGCTCGTCTTGAACGAGCGATTTATCGGCCGCGGGCTCCTGCGCAGCGTCGTTTTGGTTCCTTGGGCAATGGCGCCGGTCGCCGTCGGCGTATTGTGGTCTTTCATTTATGCTGGAAACTTCGGTTTCCTGAACGGACTTTTGCACGATCTGGGCATGGGCTCCTCAGCCACACCTTGGCTGGGCAATGGCTTTCGGGCGCTCAACCTCGTAGCGCTAACCCATGTCTGGAACCAGGCGCCTCTTACCGCACTGCTGCTGCTTTCGGCATTGCAATCGATCCCCGGCAACCTGTACCGTGCGGCGATCCTCGACGGTGCAGGGCCGGTCCGACGCTTCTTTTCGGTAACGCTCCCTTGGCTAAAGTCGACACTGCTGTTCGTCATGATCATCGCGACGATCAACGCGCTGATGGCCTTTGACATTCTGCTGATCATGACGCGCGGCGGACCGGGTACCGCGACCACATTGCTCGCGTGGCTGGGTTATCTGGAGTCCTTCCAGTTCCTGCGCTTCGGCCAAGGCGCCGCGACACTCTATGTTTTGACGATTACGAGCCTCGCGCTTGCCGTTCTCTACTTTTTCGTTCTCGGACCGACGCGGAGTCGGCGGCGGGTTGCCGCCGGGCCGCACGCTGCCTCGTACATGCGGGATATGGAGGCGGAATGGACCGCGTCGGTCGCCAAGCGCTACACTATGGCGACGCTGCCGCCCTTCACGCCACGCCGCGCATTCAAAGCTGCGACGACGGCCCGGCTCACAAATATCATTCTATTGGCCACCGCGGCATTGATCTTTCTGTGGTCGGCGCTTCCGGTCGCGGCTCTCGTCCTGATGAGCCTGTCTCCGGCCGCTGATCTTATCCGCACCCCGCCGACCATTTTCCCTTCGGCTATTACATTGGACAACTTCACCTCGGTGCTCACAGCAGAAGGCGGTACCAGCAGTGCCTATGCCCGGCGCGTTCCACTGGCCCTGACCAATAGTCTCGTCGTGGGCATCGTTGTTTCGATCATGAATGTGGCGCTTGGCACGCTCGCCGGCTACGCCTTTGCCCGTTATGACCGTTATCGCTTTTTTAACGTGAGCTTGTGGGCCTTGCTGCTCACTCGAATGATTCCGGCACTCACCTTGGTGCTGCCGTTTTTTATCATCTTCCGCAGCATCGGTCTTCTCGATACGCGAGTGGCCCTGATCATCGCTTATTCTTCAATTCTGCTTCCGCTTTGCACCTGGATGATGAAGTCGACGTTCGAAGGCGTGCCGGAAAGCCTCGATCGCGCTGCGCTGATCGACGGCTGCACACGTACCGCAATGATTTGGAAGGTTCTCCGACCAGTGGTACGTCCCGGTATCATCGCGGCGCTCATCTTCTGTTTCCTCGTATCGTGGAATGAGTTTTTGTTTGCCCTGATACTCACAGCAACGCCGAACTCACAGACGATCCCCGTGATCATGTCCGGTTTCCTCATCCAAGCGCAGTTTTACGAATATGGCCCGCTGTTCGCGACAAGTGTGTTGTCGATCCTGCCACCAGTGGCCATCGCATTCTTCTTTCAGCGCTACCTGGTGCAGGGCGCTCTCTCCGGTGCAGTTAAAGGTTGAGGCCCTGGTCCATGGTTGCCATCTCTATTACGAACCTGTGCAAGAACTATCGGGAAACGGAGGTGTTGAAGGATCTCGGCCTGTCCATTGCCGACGGCGAGTTCATCTCCTTCCTCGGGCCCTCCGGGTGCGGGAAGTCGACGCTGCTCTACTGCATTGCCGGTCTGGAGCAAATTAACGATGGCTCGATCCGGTTCGACGATCAGGAGATTTCGGACCTTTCGCCGCGTGAGCGCAACATCGCACTCGTTTTTCAGGACTATGCGCTGTACCCCCACATGTATGTTCGAGACAACATCGCGTTCCCGTTGCGCCAGCAAAGGGTCAACGAAGCGACAGTGCAACGCCAGGTCGACTGGGCGGCGCAGGTTCTCGGTCTTGAGGGTCTGTTGGACCGCCTGCCTTCCGACCTCTCCGGCGGACAGCGCCAGCGTGTCGCTGTCGGCCGGGCAATCGTACGCAATCCTGCGGTCTTGCTGATGGACGAGCCGCTTTCCAATCTCGACGCGGGTCTGCGCGTCAAGATGCGCACCGAAATCCGCCGCTTGCAGCGCGAGTTGAAGATCACTGTGATCTTCGTGACCCACGACCAGGAGGAGGCAATGGTGCTCTCCGACAGGATCGCCGTAATGAAGGATGGAGTGGTGCAGCAGTTCGCGCCGCCTATGACCGTTTACAAGGACCCGGCCAATCTCTTTGTCGCAGGTTTCATAGGCAGCCCGCAGATGAACTTCCTGCCCGCCAGCCGGGTCGCACGAGCCGAAGACGACAACGTCATGCTCGGGATTCGCCCGCATGATCTGCAGCCGGCCGATGGGCGTGAGGATGGCATGTTGCTAACCGGCGAGCTTTCCCTGGTCGAGCCAGCCGGGCCGATTCACTTCCTGGATGTTATGGTGGACGATCAGTTGATCAAGGCGACTTGCACCGATCCGACCGGTTTGCCGCTGGGCGGTCGCATAACCCTCTATGCACCGGAGGACACTGTCCACCGCTTCGATGCCGCCAGCGGAGTGCGCACCAACACTGCGGTGAAATCGGGAGCGAACACAGATCTTTCTCTATCTCAGGATCAAATCCCGAACCTCAGCAGGCCCTAAGCCATGTCGCGGGCGAAGATGCTGGCGGACACAATAAAGGGAGGCAACACGATGAGTTTCAACACAGGTGAATACCAGGATCGGCATGAGTTGCCGCCGCTGGAGGGCGCCGCGCTCTTTGCAGGCTTGATGGATGAGCTGATTCCAGGCGGCAATGGCTGGCCCTCCGCCTCCTCGGTCGGAGTTCAAAGTCTTGTCGCGATACGTCTCTCAGAGCAGGCGGGTGAGGCGGTGCTTGGCCGCATCGTCGATGCCATGATCGCCGCCGGCGGGCCGCTTGCTGGCCGCTCAATGAGGGAGCGCGTTGTCATCGTGAAGAACTTTGAGGCGGCCGAGCCGGAACTATTCGAACAAGTGCGCATCGCCACCACGTTTGCATACTATGAGAACCCGTTTGTGGTTGAGGCAATCAGGCGCCAGGGCCGTCCCTATGCGCTTCGCCCGCATCTCCTTGGTTATCCGATGCGGTCGTTCGACTTCGACAAAGACGCACCGCGGCACAAACGCGGTGCGTATACGGCCACCGACCGGGTTATGCCCGTCGACATCTCCACACTGCATCTTGAGGAAAACCGCACCAAGCGTTGGGGGATCAAGCGGTGAAGGCAGGCAGAATTTGCGACGTCCTGATCATCGGCGCTGGCGCATCAGGTTCGCTGGCCGCTCTGGTTCTGGCGGAAGCCGGCCTTGATGTTGTCTGCCTGGAGCAAGGCTCGTGGGTGAAGCCGGAGGACTATGCGCATCTTCACGCCGACTGGTCCTGGCAGCGGCGTACAAACTGGAATCCGGACGTCAACAAGCGTGTTCACCCGGACGACTATCCAGTGATCTCGGATTCTTCACAAATCCTGATGTGGAACGGGGTCGGTGGCTCCACCAACGCTTATGGTGGTATATGGCCGCGCTATCGTCCCTCGGATTTCCGCAAGGGCACGGAGCACGGACTACAGCCCGACTGGCCAATAACCTACGAGGACTTGGCGCCCTTTTACGAACAGGCTGACCGCCTTGTTGGAGTCTGTGGCCTTGCGGGCGACCCGGCCATGCCGACGCGTGATCCCTGTCCAACGCGCCCGATGCCACCGTCAAAAGTTTCGAAGCTGCTGGCCGATGCCTTTGACCGACTTGAGTGGCATTGGTGGCCGGTTGAAGCAGCTGCCATCAGTGAGAACTATGACAATCGACCGGCCTGCAACGGCTGCGGCGCCTGCAATGGTTGTCCACGCGGCTCCATGTGCATGTACTCGACGGTGGTTTGGCCGCGGGCGATCAAGCACGGCGCAGAACTCATTATCAATGCGCGGGTTCTGAAGATCGAACGCGGCAGAGACAACAACGCCACAGGTGCGCTTTACGTCGATCGCCATACCGGGCACCAACATTTTCAGAAGGCGCGCATCGTGGTGCTTGCCGCCAATGGTGTCGGCACGCCGCGGCTTCTTCTCACATCCGACAACCTTGCCAACCAATCCGACCAGGTCGGGCGCAACCTTCTTCATCACACGCTCGTTGCAGGCGAGATCTGGGTGGACGAGCCTGTTGACGGCCACACCGGTTACCTCGCATCGTTAATCTCGCGCGAGTTTGCGGAGACAGATGTTACGCGTGGCTTTGTCAACGGCTTCAATTTCAACTGCATCACCAGCGCGGCCTCGGCCGGAGAGACGGCAGCCGGCTGGTTCAGCGCCAACCGCGCACCATGGGGACGCGATCACCACAAATGGTTCGAACGTCATTTCGGTCATGGCTTTGGCGTTTTCGCCATAGGCGACGATCTGCCGAACCCAGAAAATCGTGTGACGCTCGACCCGGAGAAGTCGGATTCTGACGGGATACCCGCGGCGGTGACACGCTATGTGCCCGGAGAGAATGACAAGCGCATGATGAACTACATGCTTGATCGCATCGAGGACATCGCGAAGGCGGCCGGCGCCTTTGAGTACCAACTACAGGACTATCGAAACAGTGACGGTGTCTACTGCACGCCGGCCTGGCACATGATCGGTACATGTCGCATGGGTGCGGATCCGGAAACATCGGTGGTTAACAAATGGGCTCAATGCTGGGATGTGCCCAATATGTTCATTGTCGACGGAAGCATTTTGACAACCGGTGGCGTAGTCAACCCAACGCCCACAGTCTCGGCGCTGGCGCTGCGTACGGCGGCTTACATTCGCGATAATTTCAGAAACCTCGACGGTGCTTGAGCAGGTCTGATTTGAATTGGATCATTTGACCGACGCGATGGTGGTGGTGGTTGACAGAAGGATAGCGGGTGGCGAAGCCATCGAATGAAGGCAGGCCGTGTCGTCACCGCCGAAAAAGTGTCGCATTCGGTTGATGGCAGCACGGGTGCCTCGGCACGCACACACAGTTCCCGGACAACGATTCCGGTCTTGCGGATGGTATGCCGGGCTCGCGTCAGATCAGGCGCTGCCCTGACTGCCTGTCGAAGAAGTGCACGGCGTTTGCGTCCACAGCGAGATGCACGGTTTCGCCCGGTGAAATCTTTTGCCGCTGATGGGACAGGATGACGATTTCCTGGTCATCCATCCGGGCATGAATCTGGGTTTCGGATCCCATGGGCTCGATGACTGTCACATCAGCCGCCGCGCCCTTGCCGGCAATGAGAAAGTGCTCCGGTCGCACGCCCATAACCACATCGGAACCAGCGGGGAGATCGTTCCTGTCGATGAGGATCCGCGTCCCGCCCGGCAAGGTGAACGCCATCGTGTTGTCATGGCCTTCGAGCTTTCCCGTCAGAAAGTTCATCGAGGGCGACCCGATGAAACCGGCAACGAACATATTGGCCGGACGGTCGTACACATCAAGGGGAGCGCCGATTTGTTCGATACGGCCGTCGCGCATGACCACAATCCGGTCGGCCATGGTCATCGCCTCGACCTGGTCATGGGTGACATAGATCATCGTTGTCGAGATGCGCTGATGGAGCGCCTTTATCTCGGCGCGCATCTGGACCCGAAGTTTGGCGTCGAGGTTGGACAGGGGCTCGTCGAACAAAAACGCTTCGGGATCCCGCACGATGGCGCGGCCCATGGCCACCCGCTGACGCTGCCCGCCTGACAATTGCCGGGGATAGCGAGCCAGAAGATCGGCCAGTCCGAGAATGGACGCGGCATTGGTCAGCTTCTGCCGTATATCGTTTTTGTCCACCCGCGAAAGGCGAAGTGAAAAACCCATGTTCTCAGCCACGGTCATGTGCGGATAGAGCGCGTAGTTCTGGAAAACCATCGCGATATTGCGGTCCTTGGGCGACTGCTCATTGACGAGCCGGTCGCCAATGCGAATATCCCCTTCCAGCGTGTCCTCCAATCCCGCGATCATCCGAAGCAGCGTGGATTTTCCGCAGCCGGAAGGCCCGACCAGAACGATGAACTCGCCGTCTTCCACTGTAAGCGAGATGTCTTGCAGAACGGCAAGGCTCCCATATGATTTGCCGATACCGTTTATCTCGACAGATCCCATGACAACATTCCTTCCGGATAGATGAAATCTCTGGTCGCACACCGCGCAACCGATGCAAAACCGTTACCGTGCGTCGCCTGTCGCAACCGGCAAGGGGTATTCCCGGTCTCCGGGCCGGATCACACATGCGCGCATGACAGGTCCTTCAGCCCGTGTCCGGTCACAACCGCGAGAACGTTCTCATCCGGTGCGATCCGGCCGTCCGCCAGGAGGTCTCTGATGGCGCCGATGGTGACCGCTGCGCTTGGTTCGACGACAAGCCCTTCCGTCGTCGCCAGTTCGCGGGTGGCATCGGCGATCGTTTCCTCATCGACCGCGGTCGCATGTCCGTCGAACCTTCTGATCCAGTCCAGCGTGTAATCGCCATCGCGCTCATAACCCGCCAGCGTGTCGTTCAGGGCCGAGGCTATCGAAGGCTGGTGCGCCCAGGGACCGACCGCCGTGTTGTCATTGAAGGCACGGACAATCGGGGCGCAGTTTTGCGCCTGGACAGCGATCGGGCGCGGCACCTTGGCGATCAGACCCTTCGCCTTCATCCGGCTGTATCCCTTCATCATGCCGGCGAGAAGCGGGCCGCTTGCGATGGGAAGCAGTACGACATCGGCGCTGATATCGGCCGTTTCATAGGCAATGGTCGCATAGCCTTCGACACCATAGGGACTGTGAAACGTCGTCGTCACATTTGTCAGCCTATTCTCGCGCGCCAATCGCTGAACCATCTGGCACGTGTCACTCGTCGTTCCGTCGACGGTGATCAACTCGGCACCGCATATGGCGATCTGACGCAACTTGGCGTCCGGCGTGTGCGCCGGCACGAGCACCTTGACGGTCAGCCCGGCCCTGGCGGCATAGGCTGCTGCAGAGGCACCGGCATTTCCGCTGGAGGACAGGACCAGACCGTCCTGTTCGTATTGACATGCAAGCGACACCGTCAGTGCCATTGCCCGGTCCTTGAATGAACCGGTCGGCATGATCGAGTCATTCTTGATCCAGAAATTGGACAACCCGAGATGCTCAGCCAGCCTGTCGCATTTCAAGAGTGGTGAGTCCGCCTCTCCAAGCGAGATGCGATGGTGCGGAGCGCAGAACGGCAGATATTCGGCCCATTTCCATATGCCGGCATCGCCGGCGCTACAGGATTCCCCACATGTTTCCTGCGGATACATCACATCGAGGATCCCGTCGCAGCGCGCGCATGTGGACGGCATGGTCGAAATCGGTGTCGTCCAACCGCAGGACGTGCAGCGCAATGTCTCCAAATCGGCAAGGGCCTTTTTCATGAGTCCCGTCTCAACTTCGAATGATATTCAGATCGGCGTTTCGTCACACTGGGTGCCACCATTTGCCGGCGACGGCAACACCCTCTGCGACCAGCCGGCGATCGGTTTCAACGACCTCGCCTTCCACGTCTTCAAGCTCGAACCGGCCTTCTGCCAATGAGAGAACGGAGGCGTCGCCAACGGCTCCCGGGCGGAATGTTCCCAGTTCCGGTCGATTGATGATGTTGGCGGCATTGACGGTCGACCGGGCAATGACTTCGCTGAGCGGCATGCCGAGCGCCAGAAATTTGGTCATGGTCGTGACCTGATCGTAAGCGGGACCATCCGCACAGAACGCATGGACGTCGGAGGAAATGGTGTCGGGCGGAAATCCGTGCTTCAGCATTGCGCGCGCTGTCTTGTAGGAAAAAGAACCAAGTCCGTGTCCAATGTCGAAATAAACGCCACGGCCGCGCGCCGCCAGGACTTCCGCCTTCACCAAACCCTCGCCCGTCACCGGTGAATTCGGAAACGGCCTGTAGCAATGCGTCAACACATCACCTGCCCGCAGTTTCGCCACCACCGCCTCGTAGGACGGGGGCGGCTCGTCGATGTGACACATCACAGGCAGGCCGGTTTCATCGGAAAGAGCAGTGGCCACATCGAGCGGGGCAATCCCCTGTGGACCGCTGGCCTGACGGCCGATACGGACTTTGATGCCGACGATTACATCGCGGTTCTCTTCAATGGTTACCGCTGCCTCCTGCGGCGCCATCATGCGAAAGTCATGACTTTCGCCGACCATAAGACGCGGAACGTAGCCAAATATGCCAGCATAAGACACATGCAGGAATGCCAGGATACGTGTCTGCGTCTTTTCGATCACGTGCTCCCTGAAGCCGCGGAAATTGCCCGGTCCGGCGCTTCCGGTATCCACGCATGTGGTAACGCCGCTCGTTCTGGCAAAATCCTCCGCGTCTATGCCTAGCGACGTGCCGCCCCAATAGACATGTGTGTGGAGGTCGATCAGGCCGGGCGTCACGATCCTGCCCGATACGTCGCGCACGTCGCGCCCTGCTTCAGCAAGACCCTCTCCGACCGCCGCGACGCGGCTCGAGGAAAAGGCGACATCGCACACGGTGTCGATTGCCTGGGACGGGTCGATCACCCGCCCGCCGGAAAGAACAAGATCATATTTTTCCAAGTGATATCCTCTAATTGCGAATGATCATCTAAAGCAAGGGCTCCAGACAACCGGCCCTTTTGGTGGACTGATGGGAGCGCGCTCCAGCATTTGCGGAACCGCCAACGGGACGCTTTGTTCAGTCAGCCTTGTCGACTACGCCAACCATTCACCGGTCTGCATTTGCTGAAGCGATGCCCTACCCTGCATCGTCCTGTTTTGTCGTGATGGTAATCGTCTTGAGTTCGGTCATCGCTTCAAGCGTGTGAATGCCGCCCAGACGCCCAAGACCGCTCTTCGAACCGGGCGCCCCGCCGAAAGGCAGATGTATCTCCCAGTAGGTGCTTGCCGCATTGATGTTGGCGATGCCGGCCGGTATCGAGCTAGCGACAGACAGCCCGCGTGAAATGTCCGAGGTAAATATTCCAACGCTCAGACCGTAGTCGTCCTGACAGGCAAGCCGCATAGCGTCGGCTTCGTCGCTGAAGCTGATGATCGGAACAACGGGACCGAAGGTTTCTTCACGATTGACACGCATGTCCGGCGTAACGCCCGCAAGCACCGTCGGCTCAAAAAACAGATCACTCCCCAAGTCAGGCCGCGCGTTCCCGCCAACAAGGGCCTTCGCTCCGTTTGCGAGGGCCTCTTCCACATGGTTCTTCACCTTCGCAGCCACACCTGGGTTGTTTAGCGGCCCCATGGTCGTACCCTGATGAAACGGGTCTCCGAGAACCTGCTTGCGTGCATGGTTCGCGATCCGCTCCGCCAGCGGTTCCACTATGGCTTCCTGAGCCAGGACGCGACCGGTTGCGGTACAAACCTGACCAGCATTGTAGAAAGCACCTGCCGCCGCCGCCGCGGCCGCATTGTCCAGGTCGGCGTCTTCGAACACCACGAGGGGACCATTGCCGCCAAGTTCCAGAAGCATCGCCTTGCCGGCACCGCGCTCGGCGATGCGTTGTCCCGTCGCCGTACTGCCGGTGAAACCAATTCCGGAGATCAGGGGATGCGTGACCAGTGCATCGCCGACGGTCGGCCCCTCGCCGATGACGAGGTTGACGACACCCTTGGGCGGATCCGCTGAATCGATAACCGCCATGAGTTCGGCGGCGACAAGTGATGTCGACGGGGCGGGCACCCAGACCACGGTATTGCCGGTGGCAATTGCCGGCGCAAGATACTCAACGGGAATATTGACCGGGAAATTCCAGGGCGTGATGATGCCGTAAACACCCCTGGGCTGCCTCACCGTCATAATGATCTTCGTCGGATCCTCGACCGGCGATGTCGTGCCGCCCATGTGCTTGACGAGTTCGGCGGCCATTCGGAACCCGCTTGCGGCCGCCGAGACTTCACCCACCGCCTCACTCAGTATCTTGCCCTGCTCCATGGAGAGCGAGCGCGCGAGGTCTTCACACGACGCATCGATCTTGTCGGCAATGGCGACGCACATCGCGGCCCGCTCGAATGCCGTCTTTGCTGCCCAGCCGGAAGCGGCCGAACGGGCACAGTTGCAGGCCCGGTCGACCGCCTCACGGCCGGACCTTGGGAGTTGTCCGATGATCTCGCCGGTTGCGGGGTTTACGGCCGGCATCAAGTCAGGTTCCTCGACCCAGGCCCCGTCTATGAAGTTTCCCACCCGTTTCACAGTCCGGTCGTGCAAAGCGCGCCTCCCTTATTGCTGACCCGTAACGGCTGACACTGCTTATGCGGCCTGTTGAACTGGCCTCAGAGCCCCAGCATCGCATCGCCACCCGGGCACCAACGGGTCAACACCATGAATGCGGGCGGTCGGGATTTCCATCCCGCATCCGGCGCACGATACAGCCATTGTCCGGGCAGCCAGCCTCTCGGGCTGACTATGCACTGTCAGTTCACCCCATGCAACAAATTTTTTATTTTTATTTCATTTTTTAGAATTTTCACGAAACTTATGACAAGAATCAGGATTTTATGATGTGAAAATAAAATATTTGGCTATATCAGTCGCTGAGCGGCTTGGGCTCGTCGGTGTCGCGCAACGCGGACACTTGCCGTACGATGCGACGAAGCTTTTCGCGCGCCGGACTTTCCGGATGGATCGCCGTCGCGAAAGCGAGGAGGTCAACAGCGACCAGGAAAGCAAAGCGAAGGCTTGTTGCATTCAAAACCTCGCGGTCTTCGCTGACATCGACGGCCAGGAGCAAATCGACCGCTTCGGCGACCGGAGAGCCAGAAGGCGCAAGGGCTATGGTGGTCGCGCCATATTCGCGCGCGACGGATATGGAGCGCAACAATTCCTGGTTCGCGCCGCTCAATGAACTGCACAGCACCACATCTGCGCTCTCCATCGTTGCGGCAAGCATGACCTGCATTTGATGATCGCTCGATGGAACCACACGCAGCCCAAGCCTGAAGAAGCGATTTTCGATCTCTTCAATCAGCCAGGACGAGACGCCACCGCTACCAAAGGCAAAAAGCGTCCTGCAATTGACGATTCTCTCGACGATGTTGTTCGCGGATTGCAGATCCAGGTTGTGATGCGCTTCCGATATCGCACTTTGTGCGCGTTTCACAACGCGTTCCATAACCTCGTCGATCGTCTCCGGTGGCGTTGGCGGCTCCAGATAACGTATGCCTATGCGCATCGAACCCATAATCTTCAGCTTCAGGTCGCGAAGCCCGTCACACCCGAACGAATTCGCAAAACGTGAGATTGTCGGCGCCGATACGCCGAGCCATCCTATGAGATCTTCAACCGGCTTTTCCACAAATGTCCGCGGATCGCTGAGGATCGCGTTGGCGATTTTTCGGCGGGACTTGGATAACGTCGGTTCCCGGTCGACAATGAGAGCGATTATGTCCGGGGACGAGCCGGTTGATTGAAGACCCGATACAGCCGTGGCGTCGTCTTTTGGCGTTCGGGGTGGCGTGGTTCTGGACATGGCTGATCCGTTGCTTCGATGTTGTATGGTTATGGATCGCTTTGCATCAACGTGTCCGGCGGAGCGGATTGAGCGATGCGTCAAGCCATCCGATTGCAACTGCGCTGCCGGTCGTCAACAAGGTTTAAGCTCCCCAATATGTTCGTTTTCACACGAATGACGTGCGTTCGGGCTTGGCTACATGACATCAAATCGGCCAGATCATCCAAACATTTATTCCCTTTAGCACCAAAGTGACGCATGGATTGAACAGAGATTCATCATTCTCCAAAAAGTTTCTTTTTCATATCACAATTAGCAGAATTATGCACGATTTTTCCGCTTATGCTCTCAAAAATGAGACAAAAAATAAAAATATGCTTGCCTTACAATTGAACGATAGGCATATTCCGCACCGTAAAACGGCTCGGCAAAGCCGTTTTCGACCGGAAGAAACGCCGTGAGCGGCCAAATGTGCAACTCTGCGACAATGACACAAACAAGAGCAGACCGGATTGCACTCGCCGCCGGATTCAGAGAAACGGGAGGTAATTTGTAATGAACGAAACGAAACGGTCAAAAGCAGTAAACGCATTTGCGAACCGCAGGGAGTTTTTGCAGGCCGCTGGCGCCTCGGCGCTGTTGGGTACGCTCCCGTTGGGGGCAGCCAATACGGCCCAAGCCGATGAGGCCGCCAATACGACAGTGAAGATGTTGGCTTGGGATTTCCAGCCCAATACGATCAATCAGCTCGTCGCCGGATGGGCGGAAACCGGGAAAGGAAAAGTCGATCTGGCGATTATTCCAAATCTCGGCTATTCGGCAGCATTGCAAACGCGGCTGCGGGGCGGCGCGGAGATCGATGTATACTACAATTTCGGATATAACTCGCAAAAGTTCTTCAAGGAAGGCTGGGCTGCAAGACTGAATGATCTCCCGGGCATAGATGCCCTGATGGGTGACATGTATGAAAGCGCGCGCGAACGGCATGTAAACGCAGCTGGCGATATTATCAGTGTTCCATATTTCTCCGCGGTCTACATGCTGCAGTACAACGCGCGCATGCTGGATGAAGCGGGAGTCGAGAGTCCACCCCAAACGCTTTCGCAGATTTACGACGCCTGCAAAGCCTTGCGGTCGGCCGGTATAGTCGACGCGCCCTACCGTGCGTACTGGGTCAAGGAGTTCTGCGAAGAGTACCTGATCACTTACCTTCTCAACGAAGGCATCACGCCGTTCGATGAAGAAGGCATGCCGGTATTTGCGGACGATCCGAAGACCAAGGATGTCTTTGAATGGTGGCAAATGATGTACCGCGAGGAACTAGCGCCCAAGTCGCTGCTGAACGACGATCCGAGCAAAATGTCGAGCGAAATGGCGCAGGGCGATGCCGCGCTCTTTGTCTTTCATCACTATTTCCTGACCAAGGTTCGCGATTCAGTAGGCCCTGAAGCCGGGAACATTCGGCAATCCCCGATTGGTGGCGAAAACTTCACGCTGCAGATCGGCGAGGTCTTGCAGATGGGTGACATTGGAAATGACGAGACCCGCGCCGCCGCCTGGGATCTTATGAAGTACTACGGATGGAGGGACGAGAACCGCAAATTCGCGGTATTCACGCAGTGGGCTAAGGCGGCCGGACTTGCTGCCCCCTATCCAGATTTCTTCACGGACCCGGATGTGATCGCCGTGTTTCCCGATTATTACGACCTGCCTCTGATCGCAAAGGCATTCGAAAGCGGCTCAAAGGTCGTCCCGGCGCGAACGCTGCCCTGGTATCCGACTTTCCAGCTAAGGGTGGGCGACCTTGTTCACGGGCTGCTATTGGGACAATCCACACCGGCAAAGGCCGTAAGCGATATGGCGGATGCTGCCGTGGCCGCGCGTAAGAAAAAGACGCTCTAGTTGCCTTAACCCGGATCTGGCAAACCAGCAATCGGCCCCCGCATTCGGCGGGGGCATGGCTCGTACACAAAAGGCAGCTTGCTTTGGCTCGAAAATCAGACCGCTGGTTTGGGTTGCAACTGGCGGCACCGGCTGGATTCATTCTCGCTGCGCTGTTGATCATTCCGACGATCATGACGATTGTCTACAGTTTCCATGACGTGCCTGCCAGCGTCCGCAGCCTCGGAGAATTCGTTGGCTTCGAGAATTACACGATCATCCTGTCAAGCGGGATATTTTGGCACTCCGCTTGGGTGACGCTGATATTCGCAGCTGGTTTTGTCGTTCTGTCAACCATCCTCGGCCTCGGTATGGCGTTGCTGCTCAACGAGAGCTTCGTGGGACAGGGTGTGGCAAGGGCGCTTCTTATCATACCGTGGGCGACACCATGGCTGGTGATCGGGATACTATGGCGGTGGTTTGTCGATGGCAGTGTCGGAGGCTTGAACGCGCTTCTTATGCATGCGCATCTGATTGACGACTATCACGATTTCCTGGCGGATCCCAGTTGGTCCCTGGTTATGGCGATCATGGCCGCGGTCTGGCGGCAGGCGAGTTTCGCGGGCATTCTCATCCTGTCGGGTTTGCAGACACTTCCGAAAGAGCTTGGCGAAGCGGCGGCGATCGATGGCGCCGGCGCGTGGCATCGGTTCAGTTACATTACGTTGCCCTGGCTCCGGTCGACCCTGATCACCGTAATCGTGTTCAACGTCATCTATGCATTCCTGCAGTTCGATGTCATTTTCGCCATGACGCAGGGCGGTCCGGGCGATGCCACGCAGGTCCTGAGCATTCTGATCTACCGGCAACTCTTTGGCGTCACCAATATCGGTATCGGCTCCGCCCTGTCGGTCATATTGAGCCTGGTCGCCCTTGCCGGTGGGCTGATCGTCGTCAAGCTGGTACAAAGAAGAGAGGCTGAATAGGCATGCCGGGCCTGCGACAACAACGAACGTCAACCAGGACGCCCGCACGCCACAGGAAGCGGACGCGCCGGTCCCTCCTCATGTCGATCGGGTTCTATCTCGGGATATTGCTGTTTGGACTTTGGATCCTGCTTCCGGTGTGGTTTCTGGTCCTGTCGAGCTTCACCACACTGGATCAGTTGAGCGAAAGACCGTTTTCGCTGATCCCCGATCGGATTACCTTCGAGAACTACTATTCGGTGTTGACGGGCTCAACCGGAACCGAGGCGTTCGGCAGCACCGACGTCGGAGCGAGACTGGTGCCGGCAATCGGACACAGCCTGCTCGTAAGTTCCATGCTTGTCTGCCTTAATCTTCTGATCGCCGGCTGGGCGGCGTACGGTCTTTCGCGTTATCCGTTCACCGGTGCGAAGGCTTTCGAGTTGTCGGTCATTGCATCGCGCGTTGTTCCGGCAATCGCGATTATCGGCCCGTTTTTCGTCGCCTTCCGCATTTTCGATATGCTCGATACATCATGGGCGCTGCTGGTCAGCTACAACATATTCACCCTTCCTATCGCGATACTGGTCTTGAAAAACTATTTCGACCAGCTTCCGCGAGAGATAGAGGAGGCTGCAAAAATCGACGGCGCATCGCGCATGCTCACGCTGTGGATCATCGTCGTTCCCATAGCGAAGCCCGGCCTCGTCGCCGCCGGCGTGTTAATCTTCCTGGAGGCCTGGGGCGAGTTCTTCTACGCGCTGGTGCTCACCAATCAATTGACGGTGCCTCCACTGCTGGCCGGATTTCAGTCCGTCCAGCAGTTCAACTGGAACACGCTTGCTGCGGCAACGGTCATGTCCATGTTGCCGCCGATCGTGCTGGTTTTCATTTTTCAACGCTATGTCGTCAACGCGCTCACGGCGGGAGTCGGCAAATGACACGGCCTGCGGGACTGCCGGCGCACCACCACAAGCGCGTCGCCGTTTGGAAAGCGATTTGCTTTAGAACGAACTGTGACCGCGATACATGGCGAGCGCGATGTCCTGATAGATCCGGCACGCGGTCTTTAGTTCGGAAATCGGAACAAATTCGTTGGGTTTGTGGGCAACCTGCAGCGAGCCGGGGCCCAGAATGATGCCATCGGCTCCAAGCCCGCGAAAATGCACCATGTCACACCCGCCCGTGAGCCCCCGGGGCCGGTCGGCGGCAATATCGTTGGAGCGGCAAACCGCCAGGGCTCTTTGCACGAGATGGCTGCTTTCGGCGGTTTCCGAAGGACCGGCCTCGGAGCGGTAGTCCAGGATGTCCGCGTCAAAGCCGATCTCGGTTTTCGCCCTGTCCAGAAGAGCCACGATCTCGCGGCGGGCATCGTCCATGTCCTCGTCCGGCAGGACACGGCGGTCAAGAACGATTTCGCAATATGGCGGCACAACGTTGTCTGCCAATCCGCCGTTCACGCGGGTCACCGTCAAGGCCGCGCTGCCGACCAGCGGGTGGCTCTTCTTTCTCAAGGCCACATCGAGATCCGCGACACGAACCAGGAAACGGCTGCAATGTGTAATTGCGTTGGCACCGCGTTCCGGCTCACCTGTATGCGCCTCCTTTCCGTGAATGCGGATTCGAGGCCGCAGGCAGCCCTTGTGGGCGGAGGCGACATGATTGTCCGTCGGCTCGCCGATCACGACATAGTCGATCTTGGGTTTGCCCGCGACATAGTGCCGTGCGCCGGCCGCGAGAACCTCTTCATCCGCAACAAAAACGCCAAGCAGGGTACCGCTCCAGTCATCCCGGCGGGCGGCAAGCCGGGTCATGCTTTCGATCATGGCCGCGACGGATCCCTTCGCATCGCACGTGCCCCGGCCGAAAAGGCACCCATTCTTCTCCACCAGACAAAACGGGTCGGTGTCCCATCCCGATCCCGCAGGCACCACATCCATGTGTGAACAGAAGGCAAAAACCGGTCCCGGCCCGTTATCCAGCCGGGCGATGACATTGGCTCTCCCCTCGCCGTCCAGCTCTTGCAGTTCCGCTGAGAAACCGCGCTTTGTCATCAGCTCCGCAAGGAAACGGGCAATATCCATCTCACTGCCCGGCGGGTTCTCCGTCCTGAACGCGACGAGCCGGCCAAGCAGCGCGTACACGCCTTCGATTTCGCCGGTATCCGTCATTGATGAGTGCACGCCACATCCCCTTCGTTTCTTGACAATATGAGTGGGCTGCATTATGCATTGTTCCGATAATCAAATCAATGTCCGATTATCGGAACATTTTAACGAATTGGGAGGAATCGTGATGTTCAAAAGACCGATCGTTAGCATCCTGGCAGGTGTGCTTCTGGCACCGTCCATCATGGGTGCGACCGCATTGGCCGACGATCTGTCACCGACCACATCGGAGACGGTGTATTTCCGCGGATGGCAGTACAGGACCGATGTCGTTCAGGAGAACATTCAGCGCTACAACGAAACGCAGGAAGGCAATGTCGACTATGCAACTGTGACCGGCGACTATCCAACGTTGATGGAGACAATGCTGATCGCGGGTGACAGCCTGGATATCATCTATGCCAATCCCTCATCGGCGGTCCGCTACTACGAGGGCGGCTGGCTTCTGCCCGCGGCGGAACTTTCCAATGCCGCCGAGATCGAGGCGGACATGTTTCCCAACATCCGCGAAGCCTGGACCCACAAAGGCAACCTTTTGGGGCTTTCCTACTTCGTCACCACGCGCGGGGTCATCCACGTCAATACGGAAAAATATGCCGCTGCCGGCAAGTCAGAAGCCGATTATCCGAAGAACTGGGACGAACTGATCGATCAGGTCTTCGAGCTGTCGGAAGCCGGTGTCGAAACCCCGTTTCTTCCGCACTGGTTCAACGAGTTCCACGGCATAAGCTGGGGCTTTCAGTTCGAGGTGATGAACCGCGGCGGACAGGTCGCAGACCCGCAGACGCACGCGCCGGCCCTGTCGGCGACCGAAGGGCCCGGTTTCGAGACATTGAGCGACTGGAAACGGCTTTGGAACGCGAAGATCGTTCCTGAAGAAGTCCTGACCATGAACGAATCCGCTTACCTTAAGGCTTTCTCGTCCGGCCGTTATATTTTCAGCCCCCAGCAGGCCTACGACCTGGCAACCTTCAACGACCCGGAGCACTCACAGATAGCGGGGAAAGTGAGTTTTCTGCCTTATGATGGACAAAGCTGGGGCATGATCGACTCGGCCATGTATGTCATGACCAAGCGTGACCGCAGCGACGGCCTGACGGAAGATGTCAAGCGCATGCTGAGCTGGTACGGCTACGAGGATCATGAGGGCGAAGTGGCGGTCGGCAGCCGCTGGCTGCGAGAATCGATGCTCTTTTCGGCCTACAAGTCGGTCATGAACAGCCCGGAGGCGGAAGAAAAGATCAAAAGCGCATTGATGAATCCCGACAACCATCAGAAGCTTCTGGATGTCTATGCGGCGTCCCCCTACCCGAAAGGCGTATGGAACGTGGCATGGTCGGAAGAGTTCAACTCATGGCTGCGCGATCATCTTCAGAATTTCCTGCTCAAGGATCGGCCCGTTACCGACACGATCGAGGAGATCAACGAGAAGATTGTTTCGCTGAACCGCAAGTACGGGATCTGATTGATCCATCGTGCCGGGGTGCCTGCCCGGCTGTGTGCAGGCACCCCGGCCAATCCTGTAGATGGCGAGCGTGCGAGGCGACACGGTGAATAAGTGGTCGGCAGAATTGACGAACCTGCAGTTTGCGTTGCTGTTGGCGATTCCGGTATTGATGTTTCTTGTTCTGGTCGTTGCTTATCCGCTTGGTTACGCGGTGTGGATGAGCCTGCACAACATAAGGTTCTTCGGCGGCTACCAGGCGACATTCACCGGGCTGGAAAACTTCATCGCCGTGTTGCGCTCGCCGCGGTTCTGGGAGGCGACGTGGATCACGGTCCACTTCACCGTCAAGAGCGTCGTTCTGACAATGGCCATCGGCCTCGGTCTTGCCTTGGCGCTTGCGCGCCCGTTTCCGCTTCGCGACGTCGTTCGGGCGATCGTGATTCTTCCGTGGTCGGTGTCACTCTACGGCACCGGGATCATCTTCCTCAACGCTTCTCAGGGACAGACGGGCATCGCAAGCGCGCTGTCCTACGCCTTCGGGTTCGAACAGCCGGTCAACTTCATCAACGAGGCGTGGGTCATCGACGTTCTGGCCGTCGCCAATGCATGGAATCTGGCGCCGCTGGTGGCCGTGTTCCTCATTGCAAACATGTCCACCATTCCGAGCCGCCTTTATGATCTGGCGTCGATTGATCGCCTCAGCGCGCTGGAGCGTTTCCTTTACGTAACACTGCCGCCCATTCGCTTCACCCTGTTCGTTTTCACAACCATAGCGACAGTCATGTCCATGAAGCTGCTGGATCTGATCTTCGTGTTAAGCAGGGGCGGGCCTGGAACCTCCTCGACGACACTGACATTCCTCATCTACAAGGAAAGCTTCCAGAACCTGGATCTCGGCTACGGCGCCGCGATGTCCTTCTATCTCTTGGCCGGCATCCTGGGGAGCACGTTCCTGCTCTACTTCCTGTGGGGCCGGCGGGAGGTCGCGTGACAATGAAGCGACGTTCCATCTACGCCAACATCGCCATTGCCGTCATCGTGATCTGGACGCTGGCGCCGCTCTACTGGTTCTTGAAGCAGGCCTTCATGACTCCGGGCCAGATTGCGGCCTTTCCTCCGGCGCTTCTTCCGCTGGATCCGCAGATCGGCGCTTTCTTCAATATTTTCGGCGCCGACTACACGACGCTGGGTGGATTGGAACTCGCGGCGTCCGGGCAGGCAGGCCAGATCATTCGCGGTCTGTTCAACAGCCTGTTCGTAGCGGTCGTGGTCATGATCCTGACGATTCTCCTGGCGACGCCATTGGCGTATACATTTGCGCGGCTGGATTTTCCTCACAAGAACAAGCTTCTCTTTGCCATCCTGCTGTCCGTCGCATTGCCTCCGGTCTCCACGCTCATACCATTTTACACGATGTTCGTTCGCCTCGGCCTGTCGGGAACACGCACGGGGCTGATCCTGGTCACGCTGACGATTACAATTCCCTTTGTCTCCTGGATGCTGATCGGCTATTTCCGCAACCTTCCGCCGATCGAGCGCCTGGCCCGGATCGACGGGTTTTCCCGTCTGAGCACCTTTCTGTTGATCGTGATTCCCATGTCGAAAGGCGGAATTGCGGTTGGAGCGATCATCGCATTTCTGTTCTCATGGAATGAGTATGTCTACGCGCAGATACTGGTGAACGGGACCAGCGCAACGACGCTTCCGGCCGCGGTATCGGGTTTCCTGTTTCAGCATCCGCAACCGCAACACCTCGCCGCCGCACTGTTCGTCACGCTGGTTCCGCCGGCCGTGGTCGCCTTCTTCCTGCAGCGGCACGTTGCCGAAATGAACCTGGTTGACCCCGTCAGATAAGAGCTCCACACCATGGCCAAGATCGATATTGACAAACTGCACAAGTCGTACGGTGCGCACACGGCGGTGAAAGATCTCGACCTGGCGTTGCCCGACAAGGAACTCATTGTCCTGCTCGGCCCCTCGGGCTGCGGCAAGACAACCACCTTGAACTGTATCGCCGGGCTCGAAACGCCGACGTCGGGGCGTATCCTCTTCGATGACGAGGACGTAACATCGCAACCGCCGCACCGGCGCAATGTCGCCATGGTGTTCCAGTCATCCATGCTCTACCCGCACCTGACGGCTCGGCAGAACATCTCGGTGAGCCTGCGGCATAGCGGTCTGGGCCGCGAAGAGATCGCCGCGAGGGTCGGCTGGGCCTCCAGGATCGTCAATGCCGACAGTCTGCTGGACAAACAGCCCGGACATCTGAGCGGCGGCGAGCGCCAGCGCGTTGCCATGGCAAAGGCCATCGTACGGCAACCGGCTGTTTTCCTGCTCGACGAGCCTTTCGCCGCCCTCGATGCCGCGCTTCGATCGGTCCTGCGCGCGGAGCTGGTGAACCTGCAGCGACAACTCGCGACGACCATGGTCGTGGTGACTCACGACCAAATCGAAGCCATGACCATCGGCGACAAGATTGCAGTGATGAGAAAGGGCAATGTCGAACAGCTTGGCACGCCCGACGATGTCTACAGGAACCCGAAAACGCTGTTTGTCGCCGGTTTTGTCGGCTCGCCTCCGATGAACCTTGTACCCGGCGCATTGCAGGCGGAAGGCGAAACGCTCCACTTCCAGGCCGAATCCCTTCGGATTCCCGTTCCCGGGCGCTTCATGAATGCCGGTGCCGCCGATGGTGTCACCTACGGGATTCGTCCGGAACATCTGACGGTATCTTTTGAGAACGCGCCCGCCGCCTTTCCTGCCACTGTTTTCGCCCTTGAGCAGCTCGGCCGGGAATCGGTCCTCATCGCGCTCGACAGTCGCGGGGACAAGCTGACAACCGTCGTCGACAGCGATCTCGCGGTGCGGATCGGTCAGCAGATATGGCTTCAGCCGGATTTGGAGAGATGCGCCCTCTTCGACACACACAGCGAACAGACCCTTGAACCGGCGCCGTGAAGAGTTCGATGGCTTTCGTCCTGTGAGGCGGTTGGTCGGCAACTGCACGCCCGCTGTGTTTCAAAGAGCGCCCGGACCGATCGGCCGAGGCAGGAGCAATCGAGGAGAAAAAGATGGTTCACATACACGGACTTGAGGTGACTGATTCCCCCGGCTCGGATTACCCGATCCACAAATACTGCATTGCGGGGGAGTGGACGACCGGTTCCGCCGACCGGTTTGTGACGGTAAAAAGTCCGGCAACCGGGGAATGTCTGGGTTATGTGCCGCTCGCGACCCGCGCCGATGCGGCGCGAGCCGTCGAGGCGGCGCATCTCAACGCCGGGAAGATCGCGCAAATGTCGATATGGGACCGGGCCAGGATGTGTCGCCGGATCGCCGATGCCATGGAATCCCGTCAGGAGGACCTGGCACGCATCCTCACCCTTGAACAGGGAAAACCGCTGGCCAGCGAGGCCCGCGGTGAAGTGGCCGCCGCCATTGCCTCCTTTCGCGACGCGGGCGAGCAGGTCAAATGGCTTGAAACGGATTGCTTTCCGGTGGAGGCGCCCGGCAAACGGGTCTTCAACTATCTCCAGCCCAAGGGCGTCTTCGCCCTGGTGACACCGTGGAATTTTCCGTTTGCCCTGCCGGCCACCTATTATCTCGGGCCTGGCCTGGCATCCGGCAATGCGCTGGCCTGGGTCCCGGCGCCGACAACGTCGATTTGCGCGATCAAGCTGATGGAGTGTCTGGAAGAAGCGGATGTTCCGGCCGGCGTCGTGAACCTGGTGACCGGCGAGGGCCCCGTCGTTGGCGATGAGATCGTGACCCATCCGATGTCAAACGCCATCGCCTTTACCGGCAGCGCGGAAACGGGGCGCATCGTCGCGGAACGCGGCGCCGGCAAACCATTGCTTCTGGAATTGGGCGGCAATGGGCCGACGATTGTCATGGCGGACGCGGACATCGAGATGGCGGCTGGCCGCATCGCCACCGGGTGCTACACCAATGCCGGTCAGATTTGCACGGCCACGGAACGTATCCTCGTGCAGAAGGACATCGAAGACCGGTTTGTCGACTGCCTGTTGAAAGAGACGCGGAAAGTGATCCTGGGCAACCCGTTGCACGAGACGACGACGATGGGTCCGCTGAACAATCGGTCCTGTGCCGACAAAGTCGAGGATCACGTCAATGACGCCATTGAAAGAGGCGCGAAGGTGATCTGCGGCGGCACGAGGCGCGACGATATGCCGTCTGAGCTGTATTTCGAACCGACGATCCTGACGGGGATCGATCCTGACACGAAGATAAACAGGCTCGAGACGTTTGGGCCTGTTGCACCGGTTTTGACTTTCAAGGGCTTCGACGACATCTGGGATCTCGTCGAAGCCAGCAAATTCGGGCTGTCCGCCGCGGTCTTTACCAGCGGCATCAAGGATGCGTTTCGGATCACCGATCGGTTGAAGCACGGCATCGTCAACGTAAACGACATGAGCTGCTACTGGGAAATGGCAATACCTGCGGGTGGTGCAGCGGGGACGAATAGTGGTATTGGACGCACGGGGGGTAAGCATTCAATTGTAGAAATGTCGGACCTCAAGACGGTTACAATCGACATGACATCCTGAAATGGTAGCGGAAAACCAGGGCCAACGGTCGGGAACCGGAGAAGCGGGCTAGAAAATCACGGTGAACGAAGAAACCACGTGGATGAGCGATACCAATCCGGCGGCATCCGCCACTGAAAAACGCAAGCCGGAGGGCTCGGCAACGCTTGCCAAGGCAATTGGCGTTCTAGGGGTCCTTTCCGGGAGCAGAACGGCTCTCCGGTTCGCTGAGATTCAAAGAGCGTCGGAACTGCCGAAGGCTGTGCTGCACCGACTGCTCAACACATTGGTTGAGGCAGGCCTCGTCCGCTTCAACACGGACGACAAACGGTACCGGCTGGGAATGCGGCTGTTTGAAATGGCGCATCATGTCTGGGAGAGTTTCGATATCCGCGGCGCCGCCGCATCCGAGCTGATCGCACTTCGTGACAAGACCAACGAGGCCATCGGCATCGCAATGCTGGATCGTACCGACATCGTCTACATCGACGAAGTCAACGGCTCGCAGCCTATCCGGCCGCGCATGCGCCTTGGCCGCCGTGATCCGGTCTATTGCACCGCGGTCGGCAAGGCGATCCTGTCGGTGCTTGATTTCAACGAGCAGATACGGATCCTGGATCAATTGGCGCTGGAGCCGTTGACCGGCAGCACGATCGCCGATCGAAGCGCCCTGCTTAAGGAGCTCTATCTGATCGGCACGCGCGGTTATGCGACGGAACAGGACGAACACGTCGACGGCATCAGCGGCGTGGCGGCGGCCATTCTTGATCACCGCGGGCTTCCGGTCGGCGCCATCGGCATGATTGGGCCATCGTCGCGCCTAAGCACTGAGCGACTGCATGACCACGGCCCGGCAATCATCGAGGCCAGTTGGCGGGTGTCGATGAATGCCGGCGGCAGCATAAAACGGGTGAGCACGGTCCAGAAACCGGCGGTATCGGTCGCGCCCGGTGTCGAATGCGTGGTTCGCGAACAGGCGCTGATCGGCGAGTTTCCGAACTGGTGCGCTGAGAGCGAACGCCTTTACTGGGCCGATCCGGCAGCGCCCGCCCTGCATGTTTCAGTTCCGGCAACCGGCGAGGACACCGTCATCGAAATGGACGAGGTTGTCAGCACGGTCGGGCTGGTGGGGGATGGGGACGTCCTGTTGGGGCTGCCTTCCGGCCTGGTGAGATTTGACGTCGCGCGAAGGGCCGTCGTCAAGCATATCGGCGATCCGGAACCCGAATATCCTTCCAACCGGTTCAGCGGAGGGCGATGCGATCCCATGGGCCGGTTCTGGACCGGCACGACCAATTTGCATGGTATCAAGGTGCGCGGATCCCTCTATCGCGTTGATGCAAGGCACGGGATCGAGCGCATGGACACCGGTTTCGTTCAGCCCAACGGCATCGGCTGGAGCCCGGACGGCAAAACCATGTACATGATCGATGCCATGCGTCAGACGATCTACGCCTACGCTTTCAACACGCGTACAGGCGCATTGTCAAAACAGCGGGTGTTTGCGACCTATCCCAGCAACAAGCCCGACATGCCGGCCGGGCTTGCCGTAGACGCCGAGGGGGGGATCTGGTGCGCGGTTTGGGACGCGTGGGCTCTTCATCGTTATCTTCCGGACGGGACTTTCGACAAGGCCGTCGTGCTGCCCGTTCCGCGTCCGACGTCCTGTGTGTTCGGCGGCAAAGACATGAAAACGCTCTATATCACCACGTCGCGCATACGCGTCGCCAATGAGATACTGGCGAGCGCACCGTTGTCCGGCAGCGTTCTTTCCATTCGATGCGATATCCCGGGCCAGCCATTGGAGCGTTTCAATGTTGATACAGAGTGATGCCGATCTCCTGTCACCGATTGTCCAAGGAGGTGGTTCTATTTGTTAATCGGGTCTACACGAGGCCGTTCAAAACTCTGGATTCATGCTGCTTTCAGTAACGGTGGAGTAGGATCAAGCAGATTCACATGGCCAGGGGTAGCTTGGCCGGCAGGCCTGTCGTATCTAGGGCATCGGGCGATGGTTTGAGCTGAAAACTTCAATGCTAGATTCCGGGATCAGTTGCTCAACGACGAAGTCCTCTACGTCTTCACCCTACTCCTCTTCTATTCCTATTGTTTTGATTTGATTTTTTCACACGCGGTAGATTTTCTTTTCCGCCGCCCAAGCCATGTGTTGGATTTGGTTCCTTACACCGCTCCCTTCGTGATAGTGGTTGCTCACCGCCTCCGCAGAGGGCTTGTGTCCAGCAAGCGCGGCTTCCCTCCACAATTTCATTGCCTCGCCTTCGTTCCCTTTCTTATGATAGTAGTTACCCAACTCGAACCTTGCATCGATGTCGTTATCATGCTTCACCTTTTGCTTCAACAAACAGGCGTTCATTGACTCCAACGTTTCTTTGATTCCGTTGTCTTGAGCCTTGATGCGCTGTGTTTTCAAGTCAAAGTCGCTGTGGGATATCAGGCGGGCTCCTTTCAAACTCGTCAGCATTCGATGGAATAAGGTCTTACTATCAGAATGCCGATCGACAAGGTCATTGTGGTTTTCAGCGAACGCACCCAGATTTTTCCCTATCTTTGCACCATCAGGATTTTTTTCATAAGGAAAAAACCCTGAAACAGCGCTCTCAAGTCTCTTCTCCGAAATGTAAGTATCCTTGTCTAACTCCCCAACCTTTCCACCTATTTGGGACAACTTTTGCTCGGCGTTGTGCAACCGCTTGAGGCCCTGGTAGACCTTCTTGAAATTGTTATCCCTTAAACCATTCAGAATATCATCGTTGGCCCTGTGGCGAGATTTCTCAAGCGCTGCTTCTTTTTTCTTAAGCGCCGCTTCATTACGACTTTCCTTCCAGTCTTTGAACCGGCCAGCAATCCCTTCGAAAAACTCTGGAATTTTTAAGGCAGATTTGTTGTCAACAATACTTGCCCGGCGCTCAGAATTCGGAGCAGAAGCTGCATACTTTGCGCTCAGTTGACGTGCTTGTTCTGCAAATGTTTCAGCATTATTACGCAACCTGTCTGTAGACTGCAGCAGCCCGCTTGGAGCCTGACTCTGAGAAATTGGCACGATATAATTCCCGTTGTTGTTTAAGCCTGTGATATTTTGAATGTTAATTCTATCCAGGAACATTCTCGACAGATGTATTAAATGAGACAGTCCGTGTCACGATCCGTCACCGTAACCAGGTCGAGATGCGCGCCAATTGCCGGGGCTCCATCAACAAAATCGTATGAATCAACGACTTCATCGCCAATCCGGCAGAACAGGAGACGGCTGGACGCGAGAAAGTGCTTTGGATTCTGATGCATGAAGCCATCACTCCTGTCATTTTTGGCGTTCCGTTTCCGGCAAGGTGAACGCACTGAGGGACAGTCACTCATTTGGAAACAGCAGCAATTCGAAAGATTTTCCCGCACCATGTCCAGCGCACCAAAGGCTTTCAATGCCGCCAATGCCCGCGAAGACGAGCGGAGTCGTCAAGACGGTGGCTGTACCAGGTGGAACGAGCTTTCGGGTTATATTGCGTATTCCAGAAATATGCCTTCGAGCAACTTTTGAGCGCGAGACATCCGAATACCGGTTGAAAAAACACATTCGAATATGGCGTCATAGGAGGTGTCTTTTGGCCGGATCGGCTTCATCAGCTCCTTTTCAAGCCAGGGTTCCGCGCACTGGTCCGGCAGGTGTCCCAGAAATTTTCCGGACAGGATCGCTGCAGCAATTCCCTCCATATTCCCGCTGCTGATCGGAACCTGTTTCGGCTTCAGGTTTCCCGGTCGGAGCGCCCCGCCATAGTACGAGCGCGAGACGTAATCATGGGTTTCGATAGCCTCCATGTCCGGCTCGTCCTTGAGCTCAAAGAGGGGATGACCCTTGCCGCAGTAAAGTGTTTGCACCTCCCGGAACATCGGCAGGTACCGCAGACCCGGTGCGCGATTGGGGAAGGTATGCAGCCCCATGTTGATTTTCTGTTCAAGAACCCGCCGTTCGATTTCAAGAGGATCCATGACGCTGAGTTGGAGCGTTACCGTTGGCATCGTCTCACGCAAACGCGTCAGAATTTCCTCAAACGGAAAATCCCGATTGCCGAGAAGGGCGTCAGCGGTGGCGATGTGCAAGATGCCTGTCACTTCACCACGCATGTTGTTCACCTGGCCGACAAACTTGTTGCAATCGGTCAGAAGATCCTTGGCCATGCGGTAGATTTCATGACCTTCTTCGGTGAGCGCGAACCCCGCCCGGCCTCTTCTGCAAAGACGAAACCCCAACCGGTTCTCAAGATCGATCATCTGAGTGCTGATGGTCGACTGGCCGACATTGAGCGCAATCTGGGCTCTCGAGAACCCTCCCGCTTCGGCAACCGTGACGAAGACTTTCAGGAGATGCAGGTCGGGGGTCGAAAGCGCACTGAGCATGGCAATACTCTGATAGATATAAATGTATAAATAGTTTATTCAGAATTTTATAGAAGTAAATCAGCGTTAAGCTCCCGGGGATCACAAGGGAGATCGATCAAACGTGCAGACCTATTCCAGTCCAGGCAAACCCAGCATGACCGCCCCCAGATACACGGGGCTGGCGACATTCATGCGGGCCCCCATTGCAGACAGTTTGTCCAATATCGATATTGGCCTGGTGGGAATTCCCTATGACGGAGCCCTTACCAACAGGCCGGGTGCCCGTCACGGCCCACGGGAAGTCCGGAACCAGTCCAGCCTGATGCGTTCGATCAATCATGCCACGCGCATCAACCCGTATGCGCTGTGCAGCATCGCCGATGTCGGCGACGTTCCGTTTCACTCCGCATTCGATATTGAAAAGTCGCACGCCGATATCGCGCAGTTCATCTCGACGCTGGCGCGGGAAGGCATCATGCCCCTGAGCTGCGGCGGAGATCATTCGGTTACCCTTCCGGTGCTTCGGGCAATCGCCGGCGAACCGGTCGCGCTCATTCATATCGATGCGCATACCGATACCTGGGACAGTTTCCAGGGGTCGAAATTCAACCATGGCGCTCCCTTCCGCAGAGCCCATGAAGAAGGATTGATCGACGCGAAAAAGACCGTACAGATCGGCATTCGCGGCGCGCAGAACATCGCCGACGGATGGTCCTATTCCGAACAATCCGGAATGCGGGTCATGTTTATCGAGGAGGTCCAGTCCTGCGGCATTGCCGCCATTGTGGAAGAAGCGCGTGCGATTGTGGGCGACAGCCCGGTCTATATGAGTTTCGACATCGACAGCATCGACCCGGCATTCGCTCCCGGCACCGGTACGCCTGAAATCGCCGGGCTGACGACGGCAGAAGCGCTGGCCCTCATTCGCGGTTTTCGTAATCTGAACTATGTCGGCGCGGATGTGGTCGAGGTATCGCCCCCTTTCGATGTCGGGGGATTGACGGCTCTGGCCGGTGCCACCGTCATGTACGAAATTCTTTGCGTGCTCGCGGAAGCAAAGGCCAAACGTCATGGACGTTGAGGCCAAGACAGCCGATACACGAGGTGGGTTGTCCGGCGCCTATGTGCGGACGACAAACGAGCGGGCGCTTGAAATTCTTCGCGAGTTCTACGGCATCTCGGGCAGGTTGACCCGTTTCGACACCGAAAAGGACGACACGTTCCGTGTCGACGCCGGCCAGGGCCGTTTCGTTATGAAAGTCGCCAACCCGGATGAAACGCCTGAGGAAATCGACTTTCAGAACGGTATCCTGAAGCACGTTGCCGAAAGAGATCCGCTGCTGCCCGTCCCCCGTCTCAAGGAGACCATAGACGGTGCCGATACGGCTGTATTCACCGATATTGACGGCTCGACACGCCATGTCCGTCTATTGACCTATCTGGATGGCATGCCGCTTGACCGGACACAATCGAGCCCCGGGGAACGTGTTCAGATAGGCCGCATCCTGGCGCGGTTGCGGCACGCCATGGCGGATTTCAGCCACCCGGGCGAAGCAAGATGCTATCCATGGGATGTCCAGCATCTCCTCCTTCAGGCACCGCTGCTTGATGAAGTCAAAGAACCTGTCAAACGCACGGCCCTGGCACGTGGACTGGAGCGTTTCCGGGAAATCGAGCCATCTCTTCGCACCTGCCGGCAACAGGTGCTGCACAATGATTTCAGCAAATCAAATATCGTCGTCGATCACGACGACCAGAACTTTGTGAAAGGGATCATCGATTTCGGCGATGCGGTCAGGACCGCCGTTGCGATCGATGTGGCAACAGCTCTTCTCAACCAATTGCCGGAAAC